>JALUHL010000197.1 GCA_027053695.1 Ghiorsea sp. | reverse complement strand
CGCTAAAGCAGGTATTCAGGATCCGAATCAACCTATGGGTTCATTTATCTTCTTGGGTCCTACTGGTGTGGGTAAAACTGAGCTGGCGAGAACATTGGCGAATGCCTTGTTTGACAGTGAAGAGCATATGATTCGCTTGGATATGTCGGAATATATGGAGAAACATAGTGTGTCTCGCTTGGTGGGTGCGCCTCCAGGTTATGTTGGCTTTGAAGAAGGTGGTCAGCTTACTGAAGCAGTGCGCCGTAATCCGTATTCGGTGTTGCTCTTTGATGAGATTGAGAAAGCACATCCTGATGTGTTCAATCTTCTTTTGCAGTTGCTTGATGATGGTCGGTTAACGGATTCGCAAGGTAGAACGGTAGATTTTCGTAATACCATTGTGTTGATGACCAGCAATATCGGCAGTGATGAAATGCTGGAAGGCATTAATGATGAAGTGGAGAAAAAAGTGATGGCGCAGTTGCAAGCGCACTTCCGCCCTGAGTTCTTAAACAGGGTAGATGATGTGGTCTTGTTCTCCGCACTTTCACAAGATGATTTGGTTCATATTGTGGACTTGCTTGTCGCTTCACTTGCCAAACGCTTGAAAGAGCAAGGTTATATTTTGGAAGTGACTGATGCTGCTAAAGCATGGTTGGCAAAAGAAGGATATGACCCTGTGTATGGTGCGCGGCCACTGAAACGCTTTATCCAGCAAGCAGTTGAAACGCCATTGGCGCGATACTTGATTGGTGGAGAAGCTAGCGGCGATAGCATCACTGTGGATTACAGTGACAAAGAAGGGCTAATCATCAAGTAACTTGATGGTATAACATGGCGAAAGGGTGGGCAGAGATGCCCGCCCTTTTTTATTGGTTGATAGTAGATTTATGCAAGCGTTTAAGGGCGGCAACTTCTTTGCTGGTTAAGTTTCGCCAGCTACCCACAGGCATACCTTCTTCCAATTTGATAGGTCCAAAACGAATGCGAATCAGGCGACGTACGATATGCCCCACAGCATCCAAAGTGCGGCGGATTTCGCGCCACCTACCGCGTTTGATGGTGACCGTAATCCAGCTATGCCCGCCATTATCTGTATCAATGCTCATATCCCAAGGGTCGCTTAATTCTCCCTTGCCCAAGTCAATGCCGCCATTGCGTAGCTTTTCTATGCTTTCAAGGCTAAGCGAGCCTGTGAATTTCACTTTATAAGTCCGCGG
Source organism: Ghiorsea sp. (assembly GCA_027053695.1). GTDB lineage: Bacteria > Pseudomonadota > Zetaproteobacteria > Mariprofundales > Mariprofundaceae > Ghiorsea. The sequence goes on along the minus strand of JALUHL010000197.1, from coordinate 6,477 downwards.
CACTTTATTTTTAGGTGAAATTAGGGTTTGTAATAATGAGCCATTGCTGGTGAGCAGCAATAAACCTTCACTGTCCATGTCCAAACGCCCCACTGATTGCACATGGGCAGGAATATCTAGGTGGTCATAAATGAGAGGGCGGCCTTTATCATCTTTTCGAGAGCACAAAAGCCCGCGTGGTTTGTTGTATAGAATATAAATTTGTTCTTGATTGTTATCCACGGGTTTATCATCGACCAATACCAAATCGTTGGGCTGAATTTTGATGCCCATTTTCGTGACAACTTCGCCATTAAGTTGAACGCGACCCGCTTCAATCATTTTATCCGCTTCACGGCGCGAACAAAGCCCACAGCTCGCCAAATAGCGATTGATGCGTATGCCTGTTTGTTCTTTTGTTTCTGTTTTATCGTTCATGCAATGTCCCCACTGTATGTTTCGTTTATGATGGTTTGATTAAAGCTTATAATCCAATTTAAAAGACTTGCGTACTTTATCCATGGTTTTGCGAGCTTCGCGGCGCGCTTTTTCGTTGCCCGTGCGCACAATGTCTTTCACATCATCAGGGCGCTTGGCCAAGTCTTCGCGGCGATCACGAATGGGTTGCAACTCATCCTGCAAATGTTTGAGCAATACTTTTTTGCAATCCAAACAGCCAATGCCTGCGGTGGTGCAACCTTCTTGAATTTCGTTGCGCTCATCTTCCGTTGAATAGACCTTATGGAAATCCCAAACAGGGCAAAGCTCTGGTGTGCCTGCATCTTCTCGGCGAATACGAGCAGGGTCAGTTGGCATGGTTTTAACTTTCTTTTCCGTGTCTTTCCAAGGCTCGCATAAGGTAATCGCATTGCCATACGACTTACTCATCTTGCGCCCATCAAGCCCAGGTAGTTTGGATGTTGGCATCAATAAAGCTTGGCAATCAGGGAACAATGGCGGGATGCCTTGTCTGTATAAATGGTTAAATCTGCGACCAATTTCACGGGTAAGCTCAATGTGTGGTACTTGGTCTTCACCCACGGGTACAGCATCCGCACGATACATCATAATATCAGCCGATTGTAGCAGTGGATAACCCAAGAAACCATAAGTGCCCAAATCTTTTTCACGTAATTGTGAGATTTGGTCTTTATAGGTGGGTACACGCTCAAGCCATGAAAGTGGTGTCATAAATGAAAGCAATAAATGCAGTTCAGCATGTTCGGGTACTTGTGATTGAATAAAAATAGTCGATTTTTCAGGGTCTATGCCCACAGCCAACCAATCCATCAACATATCCCAAATACCCTCTTTAACCACAGAAGGGTTAGCATATTCCGTGGTTAAACCATGCCAGTCTGCGGCAAAGAAAAAACATTCTTTATCTTCTTGCAAAGTCAGCCAGTTTTGTAGCACACCTTTATAATGCCCAAGGTGTAGCTTGCCCGATGAGCGCATACCTGAAACGATGCGTTTGATGTCTTGTTCTTTGCCTGTTTGCTCGGTCACGGTTTATCTCCAACAAAATCAATGGCGAAAGATTGGAGTTGATGAAGCATTAAAGCAATGTTTTCTTGACTGCACTTGACAAATACCCCCCCCCAGCAAGGGTTGTGCCGTTTGAAGAGAGGGAAGGGAGGTGGAAGATGGCGACTCATCAATTCACTGACAAAACAAAAGTTTTTATGCTGGTGTTTTTGGTTATTCTTGTCATATTCTTCTCTTGGCAGGGTGCTGTTGATGATGCAGCAAGAAGTTACTTAAACCAATCTATTAAAAATGCTGCTATTACATATGGGGTGACTAGGTTGATCAATGCTGTTGTTTCAGTGTTGCAAAGCCTTGATATAAGTGTTGTGTTTGTTTCTGTCCAAATTGGTGATTTTCTAACACCTTTGCATGATACGGTAGAACGGTTTGCGGAAGTGATGACTTTTGCGATTGTTTCATTGACCTTACAGCGTGTGCTTATTGAAATTGTTGAGCATTCGTTTTTTAATGTTTTGCTTACTTTATCAGGGGTTGGTTTATGTTTAGCAGTATTCATTAAAATGTATGTTCCTCAGGCTGTGAGGCTGTTTGTCACGCTATTATTTGTGCGCTTTTCTTTAGCACTTGTATTGATGCTGAATATGACCGTTGATTATGTTTTCTTAGAGCATCAGATTCAACAGGAACATGAGGTAATGAGTGAAGCGAAGCAGGAGTTAGACTCTACATATAAGATGGTTATGGAACAGGGAGAGAAGGCTGAAGAAAGCCAAACTGAAAAAAAGAATCAGAAACAACCAGATGATGCACCTAGCCTTGCCGAAAATATACAAACAAAACCACTTGCACAAGCTAACTTGGCATCAGACACATATGTTGAACAAGTAACAGCGGGTGATTCGATGTGGGGTTCAGTTGCTGGTTTTGTATCATCAATGGTGGATGATGTTTCTGATGTCACAGGAAGTATAGCAGATACTACAGTGGAAGTTGTAGACAATGCTGTAGACAAAGTAAGTAGTTTTGTGGTCAACCCAAAGGATATAGTGTTGAATAAGTTTAAGGAGTTAAAGGTTCGAACGATGCCTTGGATAGAAAATTTTTTAACTCTAATGGCTTTGTTTTTACTGAAAACAATTTTTCTACCACTGTTGTTTTGGTATGCCCTATTAAAGGGAGTAAAGCTAATTTGGGTAAAAGATTGGTCAAAATTCAATGTTGAACAAACGTCTGCTACATAAGGTTAAGACTTCTTAAGAATGGTAGTATGTAGATATTGGGTTAACCCAACGTGCCTCCACAACTTGAACCTTGCCCTGCTGTGCAGGCATAACAATGATTCATTACAGTGATGGGTTGGCCTGCTAGACCATAATCAAGAGTCTGTTGCAATTCTTCTTGGGCAATGAGCTGGGCGATATGCAGCTTCTCCTCATCTTCAATGGGCGCATGTAGCCCAAGCATTTGGTTGAAATCACAATCATACACATAACCCTGCCAATCAATGCTGATTAAGGTTCGGCACATCACACCTTTCACATTGGCTTGTTGAAAATTGTCTTTCAAGATTTGCATGTATTCGTCAAATTGGCCTTTGGTGACAAGTGTGCTGCCAAATCTAGCGATGGGCTGATTGGTGATGGTGAAAAGCTCATTGAAGTGAATGTCATATCGCGCCAGTAGCTCTTTTTTGTATGCGTTTTCAAGCGCTTCTTGCGATGGGGGTAGGCTGATGCCTTGGGGGTTATACACTAGGTTTAGTGTTAGTTTGCTATCATCCATGCCATAACCCAAAGCGTTTAACTTTTTAATGCCTTCAATGCTGGATTGAAACACGCCATCGCCGCGTTGTGCGTCCACATTATCTTCTAAATAGCAGGGTAATGAGGCTGCGACTTCAACCTGATTTTCTGCCAAGAAATCAGCCAACCACTCATAACCGTCTTCGTTTAGAATCGTGAGGTTGCAGCGGTCAATCACGTTTATTTTTAGTTTGCGCGCAGCAAGTACTAGTTTTTTAAAATGAGGGTTCATTTCAGGCGCGCCGCCCGTTAAATCCAATGTTTTGACGCCTGATAGCTCCATAAGTTGAATCAATAAATTGATATTGGTTTCATCCATCAATTCTTTACGATTGGGGCCAGCATTGACGTGGCAATGAAAACAAGTCTGATTGCATAGATAACCAAGGTTGACTTGCAAAGTATGCATGCGGGCACGTTTGATGGCTGGAAAATCCGTGTTTTTCAGCAGTGGCAACATATCTCTCATCATTGAACTCCAAGGTTTAAAGGCATTTTATCGTGTTTTGTCGCTTTAGATTTATGATTCTTACAAGGGATTGTAAAGCAGACCACAGGTGAAAGTATAGACTTAAAAATAGTGGTTGTTTTTTGGCTCTATGCCGCTAAAGTTCGCGCTCTCCAAATTGGGACATGCAATGATGGAGCACTCAATAACGCGGGGTGGAGCAGTGGTAGCTCGTCGGGCTCATAACCCGAAGGTCGTCGGTTCAAGTCCGGCCCCCGCAACCAAACATGATAAAGGCTTACGAGAAATCGTAAGCCTTTTTTATTGCGGCAGTGTTTGTAATTTAAGAAGGGACGATAATTTCAAAAGCAAATTGGGATTGTTTTGCACCAATGTGAATAATATTTGAGCCAGGTTGAAGCTTTTCCTTGCTGCCTTTCAAGCGTTTACCATTGACCCAAGTACCTAAACGCGAATCCAAATCAGTGACAACGACTGAACCAGCCTTTTTTTCAATCGCACAATGTTCGCGAGAAGTTAGGTAAGGCGGAATATCACGGATGCTCACATGATTGGGTGTTTTCTTTGAGAACCATGAGCGTTTGGTTTGCTTTTTACTCCAACGACCAATGCGGTAGGGAAAATCATCAATGACCAAAGCTTTCATGTCATAGAGCGCATGTTTTGCAGGCTCGGTCACACCTTTGAGGAGAAGGTTATGATTAATGAGCATGTCTGTGGTTGAGAGTTGTTTTTCAAGGTTGAGAACTTGCATATTCATGGTGCGGATTCGATGAAACAATGAGCCCATAATACTTGCCATCGCATCTTCATCTTTTTGCAGGCTACTGATAAAATTGTCTTTGGTGAGAACTTGGACTTCAACTTCGCCAACGGCAGTGACTGTGGCTGAGCATTGGGTGTTGTCAATCAAGCTCATTTCACCAAACACATCATCCTTGCTTAGCTCTGCAAGAAGGATATCACCTGTTTGCGGGCTGTGCCTTGTTACGGCAACTTTGCCGTTAAGAATAACATATGCAGTGTTATTGTTTTTACCCTCTTTTAGGAAAATGGTACCATCAGGTACGACTTTAATTTCACTCATGAATCATGCCCTCCAAGCCATAGATAAATTTAATCTAGTCGATAAAACATGGATAGTCAAAAAGCGAGCGACCTACTTTAGCTTTGTTATCATTGAGGATGCCAAGCAGCCCAAACTTTAAGTACACACCTTCTAGCAAACCAAACGCTCTATCTAATGAATAAGCAGAAACACAATAATCAAAGTTAAAACTAAAGAAACCGATTTCCAGAAAAGAACAGGGCTTCTTTCAATCAGCGGCGGGCGGGTTTTGTTTAAAAACTTTTGATTGGGATGGCGCAAATCAAACACAAACTCTGATATTTCTTCATAGCGTTTAAAGGGGTCAGGGCGAAGGGCTTTGCGAAGGGCTTCATCCACCCACACGGGTATTTCTCTATCATCATCCAATACAGGTTGGTAAGTCAATTTTTTTTGCGCATTCTTGGTGCGTGTTTTTGCGACTTCTATGCCATAAGGGAATCGCCCTGATAGCATTTGGTAGGTAATCACTGCTAAGGCATACATATCTGAGCGATGAGTGCCTGCTTCGCCGAGGTAGTATTCAGGTGCAGTATATTGCGCTGTACCCATCACATTCTGCTGTAAAATTGGGCTAGCGCTTTCTGAGATGCCAGCAACATGCGTAGCACCAAAATCAATGATTTTCACCGTGCCCGTTTTATCAATCATGATATTTTCAGGTCTTAAATCTTGGTGTAGCATTTCTAGCCTGTGAAATGCCTGCAAACCTTTGGCAATTTGCTCAACAATGTTACGCACTTCTTCCATGCTGGGTTTAGGATGGTCAACCATCCACTGCGTGAGTGTTTGCCCGTCAATGTATTCCATGGCGACATACAAATACTGATGGGCTCTGCTTTGTGAGCAAGGTTTGAGCACATGGGGGTTGTTCATGCGGCGTGCAATCCATTCTTCCAATAAAAAGCGTTCTAAGTAGGCAGCATCACCTCTTAAATCGATGGATGGCGTTTTGATGATGGCAGGCTCTTGGGTTTCAGTGTCTTTCACCAAATAAACATGGCTTCGGCTGCTGGCATGAATTTTACGAATGACCTCGTAACCATCAAAGATAGTTCTCGCTTCTAATTCTGGAGGAAAGGGTAGGGATGTTAGACGCTGGTAAATCTCATCTGCATTTTGTTGGGGAAGCTTATCAATCCGCACAATTTGTATGCTAAGATTATCATCACTATCTTGCTTTAAAGCTTCTTCGACGATGGTTTGTGCGGCGGCATCAAGATTGTCGCTATGCTGTTGGATACTGCTGCTGATGAATGAGCCGCTTACAAATTCGTACACACCATCTGTAGCAAGAATAAAAATATCACCTTCTGTAAGAGGCATGGTTTGATGGTCAACATCAAGATGGGGGTCTATGCCTAAAGCTCGGCTTAAATAGCTTTTGTGTTGAGAGACAGCGACCCTGTGGTCTTCTGTGAGTTGCTCCAGTGTATCGCCTTGTAAATGGTAAATACGAGTATCACCCACATGAAATAGGTAGGCTGTGGTGGATTTAAGTACCAAAGCACTAAATGTGCAGACATAACCTCTATCTTTGGCTTCATAGCAATAGCGGCTTTGTTTGGTTTGGGCATATAACCATGAATTCATGGCGAGCATAACTTGTTGGGCAGATTTTTGCACAG
>JALUHL010000196.1 GCA_027053695.1 Ghiorsea sp. | reverse complement strand
TAAGCTTCTGCAATGGTAGAAGGCGGAGAAAAATGACTAATCAGTCGTATTTGCCGCTCTAAATGGTGTCCGCTTGTTTTTAATTCTGGCTTGCCACTAAAGAGTTCAATGGCTTCATCATGCTCAAGTTGCGGCACAAAGCCGACCACGGATGTATCGAGGAAGGCTTCGACCTCTTCAATGGTTCCCACGGATGAATCCATAGCTTCGAGTACAAGTGCAATGATAAGACCAAGTACCAAACCTAAAATCATGCCTGCAAGCCCACTTTGAATAGGGTTCACAGGGTTAATGCGGACGATAGGAAGCATGGCTGGGCGAACCAGTGAAACGGCTTGTACTTTTTCAGCTTCTTTAATTAGAACTTCTTGATATTTTTTTTCTAACAAATCAAAAAGTTCTTCATTGATGCGAACATTGCGCTGCATACGCTGTAACTCAAGTGCCTGTTCAGGAAGCCCTTGGAAGCGATTCTTAGTTTTCTCAATGCTTTTCTGGATATTAGAAATTCGGCGTTTGGTTAATTCAGTTTGCTTGACAAGCTCTTCAACCATGGATGCAAGAATATCTTGAGCTTGATCTCGTAATTCCCGAATTTGAGGGTGTTCATCAGTGTAGTTGGTCATCAACTCAGTACGCTTTAATGCCATATCGACCAAACGCTTATTTAATTGGTCAAAATAATCGCTTACTTTCCCAGATATTGTAACGGCTTGGTAATCCCATAAACCTTTGTTGATTCTCTGTTTTAGGGGTTTAATGGCAAATTTCAAGTCATTAAGATGGGCTGTGGCTTGCCTATATTCTTGCTCTAAATCCGAAACAATACGCGACATCAGTTCGGGGTCAGAGTTTGAGAATGAAAGATTATATTTTTCGCGATAATCTCTAATTTTCTCCTCAGCTTTCTTCAAGCGTTCCCTGACAATAATAAGCTGTTGTTGGATAAACTTCTTGGCCTCAAAAATACGGCGGTTTTTATCTTCGATATTAAACTTTTTAAATTCATCAGCAACGGCTTGCGCGAGGTCTCTAGCAAAAGCGGGGTTGGTTGAGGTTGCTGTGATTTGGATAATACCTGTGGTTTCATCTTGCGCCACGGTAACGCTATCTTTGATGTCTAAGACTTCATCCATATAGTCTTCATTGGTGCGAATTTCTTCGGAAGATAAGTCTGCTGGTATTAAATTTAAGCGTTGAGCTACGCGCTCCATCACCGCATAAGATTCAATAATTGCTAGCTGTGTATTGATGTCTGAAAACTGCTGGCGGGAAGTGCCTCTGAGTAGCAAGTCAGCTACATTCACTGAAGATTCAATCTTAATGGCTGCTGAAGCGCTATAGATTGCAGGGGGCTGCTTTACCCAAGTGAGTAAGCCGCTAAAAAAGCCCATAGCCAAAGCACAGAAAATAATAATCCAGCGGCGGCGGGATATGATTTGCCAATATTCGGCAAGGTTAAGTTCGTAGCCTTCGTTGGCTTGTTGATTCGCCATTATTGAATTTGCCCTGCCAATAAGCGTAAGGTAAGAATCTGTTGTGCGATACTTACTGGCTCTAAGAGTAGGGTAATTGATGGTGAAATATCAGCGATGAACTTATTCCAGTTGGCAACTGGCGTTGAGGGAATGATAATAATATCCTTATTTGCCAAAGCGATATTTTGAGTTAAATCACCTTTTTCTAAAAAACGTTGGAAATTAACAGCTAAGATTTCAGGCTGTTTACGATTTGCGCGAAGTACGCGAATATCGGGCAAGTAAGCATCTGGGGTTAGTCCGCCAGCTTTTGAAATGGCATCAAGGAAACTGATGTCGCCAGTAAACTCAACAATACCAGCTTTGCCGACCTCGCCCAATACATAGACCTGTTGCTTGGATTGGGCTAAGGAAGGGATAAAAATTGTATCACCATCATCAATAATAGCATTTTCCGATAAATCACCTTGGCGTATAGCACGATTTACGTTCAAATTGATTGTTTTACCATGGCGAATAATTTGTACGGCGTTGAGATTAGCTTGCCTTGTCGGGCCACCAATGCGTGATAGAAAATCAACCAAGCTTTCTCTGCCTTTTAGTGCATAGGTGCCTGGCCCTGTAGGCTGGCGAGTCAAATTTTGCACTTCACCGAAGACACTGGCGAACTTACTTCTCGCCTTAAGTAAAAATACATCAACCCTTGGGTTGCGTTCATACTTACGCAAAATATTCGTGATGGCGAAATCAATTTCGCTAGGTGTGAGATCTGCAACTTTTAAGGCTGCTTGATAAGGAAGGGACACTGTACCATCACTCTGCACAATCACTTTTTTGGTTTCAGACTTGCCACCTTGCCAAAAAGTGATGCTTAATTGATCGCCAACGCCAACCTTATATTCTGGGATACCCTGAATTGTTCTAAATACTTTGTTCTCATCAATATTGTATAAATCTCTTTTGCTTAAAGCATTCATGACACGAGGTAACCGTGTATGGGTTAAACGATAAGCAGTAATAGAAGCACGTCTGTTTTGTTTAAGGGATAGAGGGTCTTCTCCTTCAACCAAGGGTGACTTATCGCCAAGTGCATCCACTTTGATATTTGCTTTTAGCGCACCATGCTCAAGCAACCATGCTGCTGCAGCTTCAGCGCGTGCTTCAGATAAAGCTACGTTATTCGGAAACAACTCTGTATGAATAGGGCGTTTATCGGCGCGCCCTTGAACTTCGAGCTTTAAAACTTCAAGCGAACTTGTCGGTAGAGATTTTTGCCAGTGTTCTAGGGCTTCTAAAGCTTCAGTATTTAAATTAGCGCTACCCGAATCAAAATAAATAGAAAGTGGAGCCTCGATTTGTTTGCCAATAAATCTTTGAGGAGCTAGGGGCACTGCCTTTTCTCCAGACCAAACCTCTACACCAGAATCCACATTGCAAGCGGCAATAGCAAGCGTACCATCGTTATGTATATCACCTAAATCAACACTCAAGTATGTCCCAAAGTTGGGAACAAGGTCTTCATCAGCGTAGAATTGATCATTACGCCAACTCCAAATGCGTAAACCTTGCCCAACACTAGATGCTGCAACAAGCTCCCTGTGCCCATCACCGTCAATATCACCAACACGAATATCCGACCAAGTCCCTGTTTCAAGAATACTTTGGTAATCCCACTCTTTTTCTTGGTTAAGCCAGTAGGCAACCCCTTGTTGATACAGTCCAACAAAAATATCCAAATGACTATCGCCATCAATATCCGAAACAGTTAGAGACTCGACACTTGCAGGTGTGCTTAGTGTTACGCTTTTCCACCTGCTGTTACCATCTCCATACCAAATATAAATACCACCAGCTTGTTTTAAAGTTCTATCAGTATCTTTGGACACACCAAAACCACCACGGCGTGAAGCTATGATATCCAAGTTGCCATCTTTGTTGATGTCCACAACATTCAAGTCTGTAAATATGCCTCGTGTTGCAGGGCCCGCGCCAGAAAGCCAACCACCATGACCATTGTTTAAGAAAACCAAAACACCGCCATCACGATTGTTATCATAGCGTGTAGCAATAATATCTTCCCAGCCATCATGATTCACATCTGCAAAGGCGACAGCACTAAAAAAACCACCAGCAATGGGGGAAGATTGTAAATTCCAGTCTTGAGTTTCTTTATTTAAAGTCCAAACCTGCAAACCTTTTTGATCGCCATGCCCGCCGATAAGAATGTCAAGATTCTTATCATGGTTAATGTCAGCAACTGCAAATGATTCGGGTATCATGGCAGTTGTGGCCCCCCGTTGTAATGCCCAGTTACCTGAACCATCACCCCATTCGATATGAAAACCACTCACTTTATCATTGCCACCCACCAGAATATCTAAATTGCCATCTTGATTGAAGTCCACGAAGTAAGCGGTATTTGCATTGGAAGCACGCTGTGGCGCATTATTATTCATTTTATAAATATTTTTTTCGTTGTTTTGCTGGTTAATGATAGAAGGCGTGGGTACAGCTGTACGGCAAGAAGAGAGAAACGTGCTCAAGGCAATAAAGATGGTTAAAAAGCTTAATTGCTTTATCACGGATGCACTCATGCACTGAATTGGATAGGATATATCTATATTTGTCAATAGTTTACAATGTTTCATCAATTAGAAACATTAAGCTACAGGAGGTTATCACTTAATTTTTTTGAAAGGTTTATCTTAGTTTTCCCATAAAAAAAGCACTTAGGTTTCCCTAAGTGCTTGATTTATATGGTGCTCCCTGAGCGATTCGAACGCCCGGCCCTCTGATTCGTAGTCAGATACTCTATCCAGCTGAGCTAAGGGAGCATTATGTGCCGTTTTGTGACAACGGCGGCATGGTAACGTCTTCAACCCAGACTTTCCAGTCCGAATTATCCATGCCGAATAATTCAGGAAAATCTTGGTACAACCAGCCTTCGTACATGACTTTATTGGATAAAGACAAGCGTACATAAGCTGCAGGATTGGCAACCTGTTCATCATTGATAAACGTATGACCTTTTACCCTAAGACCTTGTGCCAATCCAAGCAATTCAATGCGCCAGTTGCCCAGCTCATTAGCCTTGCCATTTTCAAGCGCTACAGACGATAAACGAGCTGTAGATTTTTGCAAAAAAACAATTTTAGCCATGCCAACTGATTGTTTTGCCCAATCAGGAAGCGTATTGCCAACATTCGCCGCATGCGGGTCATCTGGCACACTCAGTGGCAACTGCCACTTAATATCTTGGCTTTTTTCTTGCTCGCATGCAGTTAAAACCATCACCAAGCTTAAGCCCAGTAACAACCGTACAAGCATGGCGGAGAGAGAGGGATTCGAACCCTCGATAGATTTTACTCTATACACCCTTAGCAGGGGCGCGCTTTCAGCCACTCAGCCACCTCTCCGTGCTTCTTGCTCTGCGGCTTTGCACCGCAGAGCTTCAAGCTGGCGGAAGGGGTGGGATTCGAACCCACGGTAGGTTTCCCTACGCCGGTTTTCAAGACCGGTACATTCGGCCAGCTCTGTCACCCTTCCGTTGAGGTGCGCAATATAGCCACTGGCATGATGAAAGCAATCGGAAAAATGTTTCATGCAGTGATTTGGCAATATATGGCGCTACACATGCTCTAACATACGTTGCCCCAGCAAGGTTGGGTTCCGCTCTACTGTGACCCCAGCCTGCTCTAAAGCCGTGAATTTTGCTTCAGCCGTGCCTTTGCCACCAGAAATAATAGCGCCAGCATGACCCATGCGTTTACCAGCAGGTGCGGTTGCACCCGCAATAAAGGCCACCACAGGCTTAGATACATGAGCCTTGATATAATCAGCAGCTTCTTCTTCTTCCACGCCGCCAATTTCACCAATCATAATCACGCCTTCAGTTTGTTTGTCTTCTTCAAATAATTTGAGACAGTCGATAAATGTCATGCCATGAATAGGGTCGCCACCAATGCCAATACAGGTGCTTTGCCCAAGCCCTGTTTGGGTGAGTTGCTCCACAGCTTCATAGGTAAGCGTACCAGAACGTGACACCACACCAATACGGCCAGGCAAATGAATATGTCCAGGCATAATACCAATTTTGGCTTGCCCTGGGGTGATGATGCCCGGGCAGTTCGGGCCAATCAGTGTGGCTTCTTTGTCTCGCAAATATGCTTTTACTTTTAGCATGTCTTGCACGGGTATGCCTTCAGTGATGCAGACAATCAGCCTAATACCTGCATCAGCTGCTTCCATAATGGCATCAGCTGCAAAGGTTGCGGGCACATAAATCACCGAGGCCTCTGCGCCTTCTTGCCGCACTGCATCAGCAACGGTGTTGAATACAGGTTTGCTCAAGTGTGTTAATCCGCCTTTACCCGGCGTGACGCCGCCGACAAAGTTTGTGCCGTAAGCCATCATTTGTTCGGAATGGAAGCTGCCTTGTTTGCCTGTAAAACCTTGGCAAATCACGCGTGTATGTTTATCCAATAATACTGCCATTTACACAGCCTCCGCAGCCAAGCTTGCAGCTTCGTCCAAATCATTTGCCCAGCGTACATCAAGCCCTGCATCGGCAATCAATTTGCGGCCTTCTTCTTCATTGGTGCCCACCAAACGCATAATAACGGGCACATTCATGGGCTGAGTTTGAATGGCTTGGAGTAGCCCTTGAGCAATAATATCACAGCGGACAATGCCACCAAATATATTGACCAACACAGCTTTCACATGAGCATCAGAAAACAATAACTTGAAAGCTTGGCATACTGTTTCAACGGTTACGCCACCACCAACGTCCAAGAAGTTGGCAGGTTTTTGACCTTTGAGTTGAATAATATCCATGGTTGCCATGGCAAGCCCTGCGCCATTGACCATGCAACCAATAGAGCCGTCCAAAGCAATATAATTAAGCTGATACTTGGATGCTTCAATTTCTTTGGGGTCTTCTTCATCGAGGTCACGCAGAGCATGGATGTCAGCTTGGCGATACAATGCATTATCATCTGCTGTAAATTTCGCATCTAAAGCGACAAACTTGTTATCGGTGGTCAGCACCAAAGGATTAAGTTCAAGTAGGCTTGCATCGGTTTGTATAAACATTTGATGCAAAGCTGTAGCAAGTTTTGCAAAAGCTTTGCTTACATCGCCTTTTAAGCCTAAAAAGAAAATCATTTTGCGCAAAATATAAGGGGATAAACCACCTGCTGTATCCACGGTAACATGCAGCAAACGCTCAGGCGTTGTGGCTGCAACCTGTTCAATATCCATGCCGCCATCGGGTGAAATGACAAAGCTTATACATTCATGTTCTCGGTCAATCAGCAAGCTAAGGTAGTATTCATGTTCAATGGCAATGCCCGCTTCGATATAGAGTCGATTGACCTTTTTCCCTGCTTCACCTGTTTGGTGTGTAATGAGTGTACTACCTAATAAATCGTGTGCTGCAACTTCAACTTCGTCTAAAGACTTGCAGATGCGTACGCCACCAGCTTTACCACGACCACCAGCGTGAATTTGCGCTTTGACTGCCCAGATGCTTCCACCCAAATCTTGTGCAGCTTGTTTGGCTTGCTTGGCATCAACAATGGCCTTACCCGAGGGCACTGCTACGCCAAAAGATGCTAAAAGCTCTTTGGCCTGATATTCATGTATGTTCACTTCAAATACTCCACCTAAAATACCCCAAGCGCATCAACCTGTGCTTTTGAGGTTTTAACGGTTTCAAGCGAGCGTAGCATGGCAGCTTTTTCATCAGCATTAAGGTCTAGCTCAACCACGCCTTCCATGCCGCCACCGCCTAATTTGCAAGGCACACCCATATAATGGTCGGTGATGCCATATTCACCTTCAAGCCATGCGGCACAGGGTAAAATGCGGTTTTGGTCTTTCAAAATGGCTTCAGCCATTTCTACAATCGCAGCACCCGGCGCATAAAATGCAGAGCCTGTTTTTAAGAGTTGAACAATTTCAGCGCCACCTTGTGCTGTGCGCTCTGCAATTTTGCCAATATCTTCTTCGCTTAGCATTTCACTAAGCGGCACACCACCAACAGTAGAGTAGCGAACCAATGGCACCATGGTATCGCCATGCCCACCCAAGACCAAAGCTGATACATCAGCAATAGATACGTCCAATTGTTGCGCGATAAAGGAGCGCATGCGCGCAGAATCAAGCACACCTGCCATACCAATCACGCGTTTACGGCAAAAGCCAGATACTTGTTTAGCAGTGTAAACC
>JALUHL010000195.1 GCA_027053695.1 Ghiorsea sp. | reverse complement strand
ATGCAGATGGTGTGCCTGCATCCACATTGATTAAGGGTACGCCAACATTCTTCAAAAATGGTGTGGCGTATGTGCCCCCATCTTTAGGCTCTGGTGTTTGCACCTATGACCCAAACATCACAAGCTTCACTCTGCCGATGGCTGGAAGCATGCCACCTACAGGCACCTATTCATTGCAATATAAGGTGCAAGTTAAATAGCTTTCTAGCATTTGCATCGATAACGATACACTTGCTAAGTGCATTCTTTTCAACAACCATTGCACGGTCTAAATAGATTACTCATAAGAAAAGGGAGGTATTGATGTCTGAAGTATTAAGCGCAGAAAAGCAGCTCACCAAACAACTACAAGCATCAAAAATCACCTCCCTTGAGGATAAACCAGCACAAAAAGTACTGGATAGCATTAAAAAGTTGGCTAAAAAGAAAAAGTGGGCTGAAGCTGCTCATCATTATGCAGCATTAGCTAATATCCTGCCCAAAGATTTTAATCCTTCTTTGCAAGCAGCACGCCACTATCAAAGGGCTCAAGATACGGATGCTGCCGCACGGTGGTTTCTAGAAACTGCTGAGCGTTATGCCAACAAATATGAAAGCTCTAAAGCCATTGCAACGCTCAGAATTTATACGCAATTAAACCCTGAAGACACAACAAACCCAAAACGCATTTATGATATTTGTGTGAAAAATGGTGCACAGAATAAGAATCCCCCCTCTATAGTTCTAAGTGATGCTGACCGAGCAGGCAGTAGGCTTCTAGCCAATGATTTGTTTCAAGCCTTTGATAGCGCACATTTTGATGATTTAATCCAAGCGCTCACTTACCATAAGTATGCAGACGGTGATGTCATCAATCGTATGGGTGATCATGCGACTTCGCTTTATATTGTTATCAGTGGTGCTGTTTCAGGCTATCTTACCTTGAACAATAAACGCACTTACCTTGGCGATATTGGTGAAAATAATATTTTTGGCGAGACTGCTTATTTTACAGGCGGAAAACGAACTGCAGAATCCGTTGCCAAAGGTGAAACAGAAGTGTTTGAACTGCCTTATTCCATGCTGGATGAATTCAAATATACTTTACCCTCTTTTAACAAACATATTGAAGAACTCTATAAAACACGAATGTTGGTCAAGCAATTAGCTCTCACATCTGTTTTTGAAAAAGTCCGAGCGCAATGCCGAGAATGGATTGCCCCGAGAATGAAGCCAGTGACATTAAAAGCGGGAACAACGCTATTTCAACAAAATGACAAATCTTTAGACTTATATTTGGTGCGCGCAGGCAAGCTTGCAGTCACCATTGATGTGGGTGGCAAAGAGCGGCTGATAAAAACAGTAGAAACTGGTGGCATTGTGGGTGAAGTAGCTATTGTAGCGAAAAAGCGGCGTACTGCTTCTGTGCGCAGCATCAGTGATTGTGTATTGATGAAGCTTGATGGCAAAGATTATGAAACCTTTTATCAGGGTAGTGAGTCCATACAAAAAGTATTACAAAAAATTAAGCAAAAACATGTGAAGGAAACACTGGATATCATGAAAAATATCAAACATGTTGAAGGCGATGATACCTGCGAAGTATTAATCAAAGATATTTGGGCAAACCATTAAGCCTCTGATTTCAACCATCAAGCCTGAATATAAAGCGTGTACAGATAAGCAATAAACCCTACAAAAAGTAGCCCACCCCCCATGCGGCTTATGCCTCCTTTCCTTTTACACCCATAACCCATGAGCAGCAACACAATGGTAAAGACAAACATCACAGGCATGTCTCTGTTTAAAATTTCTTGGTCAAATTGACCTGGCGATACCAAAGCTGGCATGGATATCACAGCCAAGATATTAAACATATTCGAACCAATCACATTGCCTATGGCAAGCCCTGCTTCATTTTTTAATACGCTGGCTATGGATGCAACCAACTCTGGCAAACTTGTGCCGATGGCGACAATCGTTAAACCAATCACCAAATCACTCACGCCCAGCATGGTTGCGATTTGAACAGCACCCCACACCACCAAACGCGAACTTAATAATAAAACGACTAACCCAATCATCAGCCATTTCACTGATGTTGCCATATCAAAACCTTGAGGCACAACTTCGGCAAATTCAGCTTCTAAAAGTTCGTCACGCTCAGATACACCCAACCTAAAAAGCCAATACACCAATAAAATCAGACCAATAATAAGCATTACGCCGTCAAGCCGAGAAAGCTCACCATCCCACATTAAACCTAAAGCAAGCAGCATAATGGCAAACAGCACTGGAAACTCGCGCCGCAAAAGCTTGGATTGTACAGCCAGTGGCGCTATCAACGCTGTAGCCCCAAGCA
>JALUHL010000194.1 GCA_027053695.1 Ghiorsea sp. | reverse complement strand
TATTGTTTTGAACATGGATGACCCTCGTTAGTTTGTCATTCCCGTGAAAACGGGAATCCATGTTGCTGGATACCCACCTTCGTGGGTATGACGATGTTGTGATATTGCAGCATAAGTCGAAGCTAAGTTATAAAGCTTACACTTCAACTTTATAGTTCAATTGTATTTCATCTCCATGTTTGCCGCGAAAGCCCCAATTTTCAGCAGGGCTTTCATAAATACATACCTCAATGTCTTGATGTGTGATGCCGAGTTTATCTTGAATGCTATCAAAGAGAAGTCGAATAAGACGTTTTTTAGCTGCTTTGCTGCGACCCTCAATCATGGTGATTTCTATAATCGTGTAGGCATCTGTACGCCCAGCTGGATAAAACATGTTTTCTTTATCCAGAGGGAAGAAGCGATGCGCACGTTTATCGCGTGGGAAGGCTAATGCTTCCACGACACAATCATGAATAACATCAGATAGCTCTTGTTTGATAGGGTTCAAATATGTTTTGATACCATAAATTTTAATTTGACTCATTTTGTCTCCTTTTTATCATCATTTTTTGCTTTTCCTAAAATAAATACACCACCAATCACCAAAGCCGCACCCAATAACTGCATCAAGGTTAAAGGTTCAGCCAAGAATATGGCTGCCATGCCAATGGTTGCAATTGGCCCTAAGCCACCGACAATGGATGTTTGGCTTGCACCGATGCGATGAATGGCG
Organism: Ghiorsea sp.; assembly: GCA_027053695.1. Taxonomy (GTDB): domain Bacteria; phylum Pseudomonadota; class Zetaproteobacteria; order Mariprofundales; family Mariprofundaceae; genus Ghiorsea. Next base: position 1,636 of record JALUHL010000194.1, on the reverse strand, counting down.
GCTGCCAACATAAAGGATGGCAATACCGTGGAAAACACTGCCATAGCCATGCCATATCCATACACAGCCATAGGCTGCGTAAAAGCAGTAAAGCTTCGAGCAATACCAAAGTGAATAAACACTGCCAAGCAAGATACAATCATGGCATACGAGGCAAAGCGGCGTGCGCCCACCTGCGGTATGATTTCACCACTGCCCACCAAAAACGCGGAGTAAGTGATGGTGGCGATAAACACCAACACCGAGCCAAGCAATACATGCTCACCAGATATTTGCACATCATTGACCATAGCCGCCACAATGCCTGCATAGCTGAATGCCAAGGCGATATAAGCTTCTTTTTGTATGCGTTTGCCAAACCATACGGCAGACATGATGACCACCACAGTAGGAAAGATGAATAAAATCAAACGCTCTAAACCAGCGCTGATATACATCAAGCCCATAAAATCTAACAAGCTAGACAAATAATAACCCACCAAACCTAAAATGGTGATGTTCATCAACTGCTTGCGTGTGATGCGTTTGTGGGCTTTGCGCTCTTCCAACCATGCAAACATAATAAAGAAGGGCAGGGCAAACATCATGCGAAACATCAACATGGTTACTGCATCCACATGATATTGATATGCCAATTTGACGAAAATCGCTTTTACGGAAAAGCCAAGGGCAGCCCCCGTGGCAAGCAAAATGCCGATATAATGATTTCTTTTATGTTGTGCGTGAACGGTAGCGTTCATGGTATGACTCCTTATTATGTTGGAGCAACCGAGAAAAACTGCGTATTAGATGTTTAAGGGATGAACAAGCAACGAAGCAGAATTTCTGCGGTTGCTTGTATAGGTATTACGAAGTGTAAACGTTAGACAAAACAAACCACAGCCGATGGCAAGGCGAGCCATAGCTTGGTAATTCGTTTCATTGCGCTTGTGTTATTCATAAGGCGGCGAAGTGTCGTGGGTTTGCTATACTTGTCAAGCTTGGGTTGTATCATAAAAAAGCCTGCAAACTTTAGAAGCTTACAGGCTTTTATAGATGGTACCAGAGGCCGGAATCGAACCGGCACGACCGCAAGGCCACCGGATTTTGAATCCGGCGCGTCTACCAGTTCCGCCACTCTGGCAAATCAATGGTGTATCGTCTGGTAGAGACGGCGCGAAGTGTTGCGAGGCGTGCCTAAAGTGTCAAGCAGCAAAGATGATAGCTTAGAACATAACCCTATAGCACCCCTTGAAAATCATATTATGCGACCTTATTACTAAAGGGACGAAATTAGAACCGTATAAAAGAAGAAGAAGAGAGAGGTATGAGATGGATACAAGTAGATTTACACAGAAAGTAGCTGAAGCCATCCAAGCAGGCCAAGCCACGGCTGTGCGCTTATCCCACCAAGAAGTGGATACGCCGCATGTGTTGTATGAATTATTAAGCCAAGAGAATGGGCTGGCGATTCAGCTATTGAATAAAGCTGATGTGGATGTGGAAGCTGTTAAAAATAAAGTTTCATTGGCATTGGATAAACGCCCTAAAGTGACGGGAAGCAGTGAAGCAGGCAAAATCTTTGTCACCCAAGAGCTGAACCAAGTGATTGTGAAAGCCATGGATAAAATGCAGAAAATGGGCGATGCCTATATGT
>JALUHL010000193.1:843-2359 GCA_027053695.1 Ghiorsea sp. | reverse complement strand
GTTATGAAGTCACTTCTGGTTCAATTAGCTATAAAAACAAAGATTTATTGGATATGAGCCCTGAAGAGCGCGCTTGGGAAGGCGTGTTTCTGGCGTTTCAATATCCTGTGGAAATCCCAGGCGTGAACAATACCTATTTATTGAAAGCGGGCATCAATGCCAAGCGCAAACATCAAGGCTTGGATGAATTGGATGCCTTTGATTTTATGAGCATCGTCAAAGAAAAAGCCAAATTGGTTGAACTAGACCCATCATTTCTTAATCGTTCAGTCAATGAAGGTTTTTCGGGCGGTGAAAAGAAACGCAACGAGATTTTCCAAATGGCAGTGCTTGAACCATCACTCGCATTACTTGATGAGACCGATTCAGGCTTGGATATTGATGCCTTGCGCATTGTGGCAGGTGGCGTAAATAAACTGCGTTCTGCTGATAGAGCCATTGTCATGATTACCCATTACCAACGTCTACTCGACTACATTGAGCCTGATTTTGTGCATGTGTTGGCTGATGGGATTATTCAAAAAACTGGTGATAAATCTTTAGCGTTAGAGCTTGAAGAGCACGGTTACGACTGGGTGAAAGAGAATAAATGAGCATGTTAGAACAAACACGACAAGATGCTTTAAACCTGTTTGAACAACTGGGTTTACCAAACCAGCGTGATGAAGATTGGAAATACACCGATGCTTCGCGCCTTCAGGGTTTACTTGAGCTGGGTGAGGCCAATTCAGCGCTAAACAGCAAGGGCTTGGGCATCACCAATTTGGATGCTTATCATCTGGTCTTTATCAATGGTGTATTGGATAGTAGCCAATCTATCTTACCTCAAGATATTGATATTCAATCCATCAACACACTGGATGCTTCAGTCTTGCAAGATTCAAAGCTGCTTCAAGTCCATGCTGATGCTCCGTTATTCAACGGCTTTAACGCGCTCAATGCTGCTAAAGCCCGTGATGGTGCTGCGGTTTGTTTGGTAGACAATACTAAGCTCGATAAACCCTTATATATTTTGCATATCAGCAATCAAAACAATGCTGTGCGCCATGGCTTGATGCTGGGTAAACATGCTGAAGCTGAAGTGATTGAACACTTTATCAGCTTGGGTGAAGACAAAGCTTTGAGCAATGCTACAACGGCTATTATTTTGAAAGATGGCGCGCATTTGGAGCATTCACGCTTGCAACAAGAAGGTGCGAAACAGTCGCATGTTGCTCGTGTTGAAGTGAAGCAACTCGCAAACTCATCCTACACCTTTCATGGCGTAGAGTTGGGTGGCATCTTATCGCGCACAGATTTGGTCGTAGATTTACATGAGCAAGGTGCATCATGCAGCTTGAATGGTTTATTTGTCTTGGGCGGTAGGCAGCATGTCGATCACCACACCCGCATTGATCATACCGCTCCGCACTGCATAAGCCGCGAACATTATCGTACGGTATTGGATGGTCGTTCTCATGGCGTGTTTAATGGTAAGGTGATGGTGCATGAAGGTGCTACGCAAACTGATTCGGAT
>JALUHL010000193.1:0-833 GCA_027053695.1 Ghiorsea sp. | reverse complement strand
ATAATGATGTGAAATGCGCGCATGGTGCAACCATTGGTCAGCTTGATGATAAGCAACTGTTTTATCTTCGTTCGCGTGGTATTTCTGAAGAGTCTGCGCAAGAATTGTTAACCTTTGCCTTTGCTGATGAAATTTTAGCTGGCATGAGCAATCAAACCGTTCGTCGTTATGTGGAACAAGCTGCCTTCGCTAAGCTACCGCACGGTGACGACTTAGAAGGATTGTTAAGTGAATAATATGCACCACGAAGACCACAGAGAACACGAAGAAAATAAAAACTTCGTGTGCTGTGATGAATTGCCAAAGGCAAGAAGCCTGCCCCCTGCGGGTATCGTGGTTCAAAAAGGTTTAAACGTATGAATATTCAAGAGATACGCAAAGATTTCCCGACCTTGCATCAAGAGGTATTTGGGCATCCGCTAGTTTATTTGGATAATGCAGCGACCACGCAAAAGCCGCAATGTGTGATTGATACCATTCGACATTATTACGAAAAGGATAATTCCAATATCCACCGTGGTGTGCATTCTTTATCCGAACGCGCCACCAAAGATTACGAAGCAGCGCGCGAAACCATTCGTGCTTTCTTCAATGCCAAATCGAGCAAAGAAGTTATTTTTACCCGTGGCACAACCGAAAGCATTAACCTTGTCGCATCCTCTTGGGGTGGCGCAAACATTGGCAAAGATGATGAAATCCTGATTACACATATGGAACATCATTCCAATATTGTGCCTTGGCAAATGCTTTGCGAGCGTACGGGTGCAAAGCTTAAAGTTATTCCCATGAATGAAGCGGGTGAACTGGATTTGACTGCTTATGCCGAGCTATTA
>JALUHL010000192.1 GCA_027053695.1 Ghiorsea sp. | reverse complement strand
CTTCAACGGTATGTGAAGCATCCAACATCACCAGTTCTTTGCGCGGTGTCATCAGTGTTTTGATAGATACATCATGCAATTGCAAAGCGCTCATCAGCATTTGTTCGCGTGCCTTGTCCAACTCGCCGCTGGCAGCGCTCATATCAATCATCATCGCCAGCTCTTGATGATTAAATGCCATCTCTTGATTTTCTTTCACTTTCAACGACTTCTGCAATGTTTTAATGCCCAACATCAGTAAATTTACCAAGGGCGAGAACAAGATTTGAAACCATGTCAGCAGCATAGATACACGGCAAGCAATGCTCTCAGCGTGCACCACAGCAATACTTTTGGGCAACACCTCTGCAAACACCAGCACAATCACTGTCATGGCAATGGTAGCATATAAAATCCCTGCTTCACCAAACTTAGCCACAAACAAAGCCGTCGCCAAACTCGATGCCGCGATATTCACAAAATTATTACCCAATAAAATCGAAGCCAGCATACGCTCGGGTTTTTTAAGCAAGTGTTCGGCATATTTTGCGCCTTTGCTGCCATTTTTGCGCAAAATGCGTAGGCGAACCCGCCTTGCTCTTGTTAAAGCTGTTTCAGAGCCTGAAAAGAAAGCCGACAAAAGCAGCAGAAAAAATAAAAGGCCGACCACCAAAGGTACGGAAAATTCAGAAAACATAAGTCTTATGCGTTGAGGTTATGAATAAGTTTCACACCGAAATAAGCAAGAATAAGTATAATATACGCCACCAACACCATTTTACTGGCTCGCGCATGATGCCAAGCGGCCTTATCACGCATTTGATTGAGCATAAACAGCATGATAAAAGCAAATAATGCCAAGAGCACTTTATGATTGAATAAGGCGAAATGATGCAGTTCAATCCATTGCCAACCTAACCCTGTTAAAATGCTTAAACCCAGCAACCATGTTGCCCAGCGCACATGCGAAAAGAGATAATTGCTGATGTCTGCAAGCGGAGGCATGGCTTGAACAAAAAATCCTAACTGTTTATTTTTTAAAGCATTATCCAGCTTAAGCTGCATGGCGGCATAAAGTGCAGCCATGGTTAAAATCGCATAAGCCACTACAGATAATAACAAATGTCCTGTCTCTAAAAATGAATGTGCTTCCACCCATTGTTCAGATGATGTATGCGGTAAAAAGGGTATAGCCAGCAAAGGGATGGCAGTAAAAGGCAATAGCAATAAACCTAAACCGCGTACGCCATGTTGCCACATGCCAAGCAAGAATAAGTTTTGCACCAAAAGAATGGTAAATCCTGCCACTGTTGCCAGCGTCAGCACCAAACCTGTAGGCGCAATAAAACCACGCTCTAAAATCGCAATCAGAATACAAACCACGGAAGCACCCACAAGCAACGTAATATTACGCTGTGTTTTAACCGTAGCATCTCCGCCTGAGCGCATGCACGCCACAATCAGCCACGTTGCCAGCAGCGATAAAATACCCGCAGAAATAAACATGATATCAGAAGTCATAAGCGACTTCTAACCAAATTAGGAAGGCGAATCAATCACTTATGACAGACCTTGCAAGTTTGCCACGTTCTTATCATCGTTTGTGTTTAGTTTTGAGGTGTTCACCATGGCAAAGAAAGCAAGCATGACCCAAAAAATTCTGCGTGGTATGTTGCTAGGGCTTATTCTTGGCAGCCTTATCAATCATTTTGCAGCGCATACTGTTTGGGTTCAAGATTATTTGGTCATGGGTTTGTTTCATGTCTTGGGTGCCATGTTTATTTCCATGTTAAAAATGCTGGTCGTGCCACTGGTCACTTTCTCCCTGATTTGCGGCGTGGTTGGCATTGGTGATATTGGTAAACTGGGTCGTGTGGGTGGCAAAGCATTTGCTTATTACATGCTCACCACCGCACTCGCCATCACTCTGGCGATTGCCCTAGCAAGCTTATTTGCACCTGGTGCAGGCTTTGAGCTTGCAGGAGCTGCAGGCTCATCATTCACAGCCCCTGAAGCGCCCCCGCTCACTCAAGTGTTGATTGATTTAATCCCTTCCAACCCTGTTGCTGCTTATGCTAAAGGCAATATGCTACAAATCATCTTTTTCACCATTTTATTCGCCTCATGCATGTTGGTGATTGGCAAAAAGGCACAGCCGCTTATGGACTTAGCTGACATCATGAATGATGTAATGATGCAGGTGGTCAATGTGGTGATGTGGCTTGCGCCCATTGGCGTATTTGCTTTGATGGCGAAAACCTTTGCCCAACAAGGTATGGATTTAATCATCCCTATGTTGGGTTACTTTGGCACGCTGGTCTTGGCGTTATTGCTGCATGTTTCAGGTACCATGATGTTGCTCTTGAGGCTGTTCGGCAAGGTCAA
>JALUHL010000191.1 GCA_027053695.1 Ghiorsea sp. | reverse complement strand
GATGCATATCGCCGTATAAAGCCAATGCCAAAGAACGCGGGATAGGTGTGGCTGTCATCGCCAATAAATGCACAGCTTGTTTATCATTTTTCTCGGATAATGCCCAACGCTGTTGCACCCCAAAGCGGTGTTGCTCATCAATCATAGCAAGCCCAAGGTCTTTAAACACCACATCTGCAGTGAGCAGGGCATGGGTTCCTACGAGCACATGAATATCACCCGCAGCTAGGGCTTTGAGTGTTTGCGAGCGTTCGCGTTTCTTGGTGCTGCCTGTGAGCAGTGCTACGCTGATATGATGCGGCTCTAAAAGTTCTTTCAAAGTTTCGGCATGTTGTTGTGCCAACACTTCGGTAGGGGCCATGATAGCGCTTTGCCTGCCGTGGGCTGCTAATCGCACCATGCCAAGGGCTGCCACCCATGTTTTACCTGCGCCCACATCGCCTTGCAACAAGCGGTGCATGCGTTTACCCGAGCTTAAATCATCGCCAATCTCTCGCCATACATGCTTTTGCGCATCGGTTAGCTCATAAGGTAAACTTTTGATAAAGCTTTGTTCTTTATCTGTGGCGTTTAGGGGCGTGGTTTGTACTTCGGCTGCTTGGCGTTGGCTTTGCATGAGCTGTAAATACACCAATAGCTCTTCTAATTGCAGGCGTTGTAAAGCTTGTTGCATGGTGGATGAATCAGGTTCTAAGTGTTCATTGTTGTGCAATAAGCTTAAGGCTTGCACCAATTTCGGAAAATCAGGCAAGTGGGCATCCAATGGGCTTTGCGCTTCTTTGGCTATCAGTTGCAATGCCTTTTTAATCCAGCCAGCCACTTTTTTGCCATTGTACCCTGCTAAGGATGCATATTTGGGCACCCAACTGGCGTGAAATTTATCTATGGGCGACCATTCAGGGTGGGTCATTTGCCAGCGTTGCGAGCCAGCGCTTCCCCACTTATCCGCCACACCGCGCACAGTAATGCTTTGCCCTTCCTGCAATCTCGCATCTGTCATCATATATTTGGCATGAAAAAAGGAGAGTTGGATGCTTGCGCCAGTATCATCGGTCAGGGTGATATGCACGGTGGCTTTCCTGCCAAAACCATTGCTTCGTCTGCTTTCAATTCTGCCTGCAATACGTGCTTCTTCTTTGAAACGAAGTTGGTTCATCGGTGTGATATGTCTATCATCTATCCATGACTTGGGCAGGTGAAACAGTAGCGCCCCCAAGCTTGAATAACCCAAAGCTTGCAGCTTTTTTGCAGCCACTGGACCAATACCATCAATACGTTCAATGGGCAGATAAAAACTGGGATAAATCTCTATGGGCATGGTATCAGTTTCTGTTACCCAGCTTCAAACTCTGAGGAGGAATAGCGATTGTTAGCTGTAATATCATTGTAAACAAACTGCGCTGCTTTTCCTTGATAGATGTTTTCGGTGAGCCAAGCTTCTTCATCGGAAATATCAGATTCAGGCACAGCCTTGCTCCACACGCCTTTTTTATTGCTACCACGATTATCCGTGTAAGCATAGGTGGCTAACCAACGGTAGCCTCGCTCTCGTAGCTCATCTTTTTTATCAAAAGGCGCGCCCACAGCAAAAAATCTGCGGCTTTTTTCTCTGGCATGAGTCAAAAGCTCTGCCATGGCGAGTCTGCCTGTGTCGGGCAAGTTTTTGCTTAATAAATGAAGTGTGGCTTGCGCATCATTAACAGCTCTATGCCCTTCAAAGAAATAACCCAGTTTATAGGCAATGTAGTCCAATTTCAGACTGGAAATATTTTCATCTTGCCAGTTGATGTCGTTCATGGTGCATGCCCAGTTGGTGTCCACGCTTTGGGGCAAGCGGCGCTCAAGCATTTGCCTGTCAAACGCTGCATTGTGTGCAATAATCAAACTGGATTGATTGAGCCATTTCAGAATTTCTTCTTCATCCAAACTTTGCCCTTGAAGTATATCATCGCTGATACCGGTCACTTGCTTCACTATATCTGAAAGCGGTTGTTTAGGGTCTTCAAAGCCGCCATATTCGTGCAATATACGATAAATAGAGCCTGTGCTAGCATCATATTCAAAGGCGACAAAACCCAGCTCAATGATTTTATCTCGTGCCGTATCCAACCCTGTGGTTTCCGTGTCGAGCACAATGCCAATGCGTGGTGTTTGCGGGCTGCCATCGTTATAGACTTGCGGTGCATCCAAGCGTTCCAGTACTTTATATTTTCCGTCTTGTTCGAGTTTTAAAATCATTTCATGTGTATTCATGGGTTCTCCAAAGTTGCATCTAAGAGTGGCAGCAAACTGCCATCATTGCGAGGTTTGAAACCTTTGAGGCGTTTACCTGATACAGCAACTACAGCATCATACCAAAGCGGGATATACACTTGATCTTTTGCCATCTGCTGTTGAATTTTGGCATACAATGCTTTGCGCTCGCTTAAATCTTCGCTCACGGCTGCGGCATCCAGCCATGTATCCACTTGCGGATTACTGTATCGCCCGCGATTGGCACCTTTGGGCGGTTGCATGTCGGTGTGTAATATCCAGCGATAAATGTCGGGGTCGGTGATGCCTACCCAAGAGAGTGAAAAGACTTGAAAGTCACCGCGTTTGATGCGCGCATAAAAGCCACCCCATTCCAAGGATTCAATAGATACATCCACACCAATTTTCTTCCAGCTATCTGCAATCGCAGTAACCAACCTTAAACGGGTAGGATTGGTGCTGGTTCTGTAATTGATATGAAAGCGAATGCCATCTTTCCCCCGCTTAAATCCTGCTTCATCTAAAAGTTGCTCGGCTTGGGCAGGGTCAAACGGGGTGAGTGGAATGTGAGCTGCTGCCCAATGGCTTGGGGTGAGTACGGTTTCCCCCAAAGTGGGTAAATCGCCGAATAGGGCTTGTTTAAGCAGGTTTCTATCCAATGCTAATGCCAAAGCTTTACGCACTTTAACGTGTTTTAAAATAGTATCCTGCATGTTTAATCCCAAATAGGAAAAAGTGGTCGAGGGCTGACTATTGATGGTTAAGTTGGGTTGTTTCTTCAACCAGGGCAACAAGTGGGGCGGCAAATCATTTTGCGTAAAATCAATTTCATTGCGCACCAATTTTAAAATACGGGTGACAGGGTCTTTAATGGTAAGCACTTCGATGGACTGAATATCCGTAGCATCAGGTTTGGCTCGCTCTAAATACAGTGTGTTATCCCATTTGGAAACTTTGAATGCTCCGCAACCCATGGTTTGTTTGGCTTGGTGGGGTTTATCTGCTTCGGAAGCGGGAAGTATGCCCAGATTTAAACGGGTAAGCAGGGATGAGTCAGGTTTGTTTAATGTCAAAGTTAAATGGTAATCATCATCAATGGTGATATTTTCAATGGCTGAGAAACCTGCGCGAAGCGGGCTGGATAGGTCTTTATTGAGCACAGCATTGAGTGTGGCGGCGACATCCTTTGCGGTCACGGCTTGCCCGTTATGAAAGGTATAACCTTTATCCAGTTCAAATGCCCAAGTATAGGGGTCAGGATGCTGCCATGATGTGGCAAGGTTTGGTTTGGGTAAAAAATCTTCGCCCAACCGCACCAAGCCGCAATGCACAAGCTCTTGAACGCGGTGAGAGGCGGCATCTGTAGCAAATCGTGGATCTAGGCTAATGGGGGAAGAAGCAAGCCCAATACGTAAGGTGTTGTCTGCTGGAGTATCCGCAGTACAAGCGCCTAAACATAGGGCAAGGGAAATCAGGAAAAGCTTTATGATGTCCATAAGCTTAATGCTTCCACATGCCCAGCAAAAGGAAATAAATCCAAAGGGCGTAGTGCTTTGAGCTTAAAGCCTGCATCTTTGAGGGCTTGAGCATCGCGAGCTCCAGCTGCGACATCGCAATTCACCATGATAATCTGTTTGGGGAATAGGGTGTTGATATGTTGGCTAATGCGTTTGGCACCTTTTCGAGGAGGGTCAAGAATCAGAGTGTCGGCGGCAATAAAGGATTCGGTGTTAAACTTGCCGAATAAATCCATGGTTTCATAGCTTGCATTCAAGCCCAGGCGCTTGGCGTTGTTGTTGGCGGCTTTCACGCTAGTAGGATTAAGCTCTGCGCCCGTGATTTCAACACCTTTGAGGTCAGCACCCAACGCTTTGGCAATGGGTAAGGATAAATTGCCACAACCTGAAAATAAATCGACCACGCGCTTTGAACCTTCAGACCATTCAAGAACCTGAGAAATGAGAGCCTGATTGCCTGCTGCATGACCTTGTACAAAGTCATTGGCGCCAATTTCAATATCCAAGCTGCTATCCAGCCAAGGCTTTAAATCAATAGAGTCAAACAGGGTGAGCATAGGTTTATGCAATGCTTGGATGGATGGCGAACCTAGCGTACGCCACCACCATTGTTGAAAACCTGTATGTTCAGGCTTGAAATCAGTAGGGCAAGCTTGCTCAGATTCTAAAATGATATGTGTGCCGCTGCTAAGTTCTACAGCTTGGATGCTGACAATGCTTTCAGCCAGTTTCATAAGCTCTAAAGTATTGCGTAAGTTATCCAATGTTTCTGTTAAAGCCATGCAGGTTTCGGTATGCACCATTTCATGGCTAAAACGCTTACGAAAGCCAAGCTTGCCCTTTTGCATAAACCAACGCACTCGCCTGCGCCCTGTGTAAGTATCATTTTTGGGATTACTCTGGGGCTGGATGGGCATGATTTCCGTAGTTTCTGAAATATATTTCTTAAATGCATCGGTTACCCATGTGGTTTTTGTGGCGGCTTGAGCTTGTGTATGCATGGGTTGCAGAGCGCAGCCACCACAGTTTTGAAACACGGGGCAGGGTGGAGAGATGCGGTTTTCCGATGGGGTAATAACTTCCATGAGCTTGCCGCGAAGTACACCACGCTTTTTTTCAGTGATTTGATAAGTAATCTCATCACCAGCTACGGTATTGGGAATCAATACACTTTGCCTTTTGTGGCGAACAACACCATCGCCGCCATGTAATACCACTTCAATCTTGCCTGTACATAACTCAGGCATGATTATGGCAGTAAATCAATAGGGCCAATGGTGATTGGGTCTTGGGTTTTAAATTTAATGCGAACACCATCTATAGATGGGTATTCATCTTTAAAGCCAGATATGGTGACTTTCTTATCAATATCTTTATCTTTTTGAGAAAAGACTTTTTTCCATTTACGTTTGCCAGCAGGTTTGACTTCTAATTCAATAAAACCATGTTTAAAATCTAAGTCGCCAACGCTGGCCTTATGAATCACTATTTTGGATAGGGATACAGGCTGATTGAATAAAACTGTACTATCCCCACGTTTGAAAGAAGATAACCAACTCTTCTTGGCCAAATCGGGATAAAAAAGATGAGAGCCACCACGGAACTCATGGCGCTGACTACTGGAAACTTTAGTTTTATCTTTGCGCTGAACTTGATGGCCTACCTTGTAAGTCAGTGAGCGAGCAACACGTTTTTTGGATTTTGCTTTAGGTTTAGTTTTTACCGTAGGCTTGGCTTTTATCACTTCTTTAGGTTTTTCTACCACTGCAGGTTTCTTGTTTATTTTTTCAGCAGGTACAGATGTAGCTTTTGCCACTTGCATCGCTTTTTTGCGCTTGTCTTCTATAGCTTTGTCGCGTGTTTGTTGGGTTATTTTTTTCTGTATAGCTTGGGTTTGTGCGGCGGTATCTTCAGCCATACCTAAAACACTGATGGAAGCAAAACCTAGCATAATGAAGACCAAGGCAATAATAGATAAATCAGTATGGGCTTTATTGATGTTGGGTATAAACTTACTCAACAACTTTTGCCAACGGAAGCGGCCATAATCTACCCATTGCTGAGCAATTTCATGCTTGCTTAAAGAGGATGTTGGCGTGGGTGTATGCTCGGCTTTAAGAGGCTTGGTTTCAACTTTTTTGGGCGAAGCTAAAAATTGTAGCTGATCCAACATATCTTCGATTTCATCACGCACAACTGCCGCATTTTCAGGACGGTGATGTTTATTTTTTTCTAATAATTTCAAGATAAGATTGGATAAGGGTAGGGGTATGCTTGCATCAAGATCATGGGGTACGGGCGCGGGGTCACGTACCTGCTTTTCCATAATCTCAAATTCACCACCATTATTGGTCGAATCAAAGGGAAGTTTGCCAATCAGCATATAGAATAAAAGGATACCAAAAGCATACAAATCAGTACGCGCATCGATGGGATTGTTGAGAATTTGCTCAGGTGCCATGTAGCGGAAGGAGCCAACAGTTGCCCCACTCTGGGTAAGGTCGTCGCCACCTTCTTCAGGTTTGGCAAGGCCAAAATCTAAAAGTTTAACTTCACCACGTTTTGAGATTAAGACATTAGCAGGCTTTAAATCGCGGTGTACCATACCAAATTCATGTGCCGCTTCTAAGCCTTTAAGAATTTCAATGGCAATTCTTAGTTTCTTTTTGGTGGTTAGGTTAGGGTTTTTACGCAAAAAAGCTTTGAGGTCATCACCGTTGACCACCTCCATCACCAAAGCCATATAAGTGTCATCCTCATACAAAGATAGAAGGGTGACGATATTGGGATGCATAAGTTTGGCATGCATACGCGCTTCACGGCGGAAACGCTGCTTTAAGTTTTCATGCTTGAGTAAATGCGGGTGTAGGACTTTAATCGCAACAGGACGATTAAGGTCTTTATCGGTGCCAAGGTAAACAATACCCATGCCGCCTTGACCAAGGCGGGAGTCAATGTTGTAGGGCCCAAGGCTGGTTAAATCGTTGCCAGTGTTTGCCCCAGTGGTTTCTTGCGGTTCGGTATGGCTCAATCTTTTATCCTTTTTTACATGCGCACAAAAATGCGTTTGCTGATTGTTGGGATTATATGCTTGTTGTCAAGCGAGCTAGGTCACAATCTAAAGACATGCGAATTCTAGGCATGCAAACGGTATCATCGCCTTGATGCTTTGATACGCTGTTGCAAAGGTGCGTGGTGGGCATGACAAATGCATACTGCCAAAGCATCGGCAGCATCTTCGGGTAAAGGTAGCGGTGGTTTAAGTAATGCTTTAATCATGTGTTGTACTTGAGCTTTATCGGCTCGCCCAGTGCCAACGACGGCTTGTTTGATGGCGGTAGGGCTATATGTGCCAACATCAAGGTTAGCATGGCAACATGCCGCAATCAGTGCGCCGCGGGCTTGCCCAAGCTTTAATGCAGAAGATACGTTTTTCGAAACAAATACATCTTCAATGGCGGCATTTGAAGGCTTATATTGCGCAATAATGTTTGATAACTCGTGAAACAATATGCCCAAACGTTCTGTGAATTCACCTGTGCCACAGCGGATAAGCTGATGATGCACATGGCGAATGCGGTTGCCTTTCACATCGATAATACCTACGCCTGCTTTGCGTGAGCCTGGGTCTATGCCCAAAATACGAATGATTTCACTCATGTGTTTAGATGGATGTTTTCTAAGGCGCGAACCAGCTTTCTACGCCCAAGAACAAGGCGGAAAGCATTGCCGCCATTGGTGCGCCATACCCATGCTGCGCGTATGCCTGAGAAGAGTAGGCAGCGAATTTTTTCTTTATTTTTCACTTGTTCAAGGTATTCCGATTTGCCGCGAATCACAACATTTGGACTAATTTGGCTCACGGTTTCCCCATACAAATGCGCAACAGAAGATATAATATTGCCATGGTAGGGATCGTTAAAATATTGCACTTGCTTGCGAATTCTTTGCATATTGTCGCTAATATGGGCGAGTCTATCTTCTTGTTTGAATAGTTTCTTTTCTAAAGTAAGCAGGCTAGCGCTATGGGCTAGGATATGTTTGGCATAAGGCACTTCTTGCCCTTGCAATAAA
>JALUHL010000190.1 GCA_027053695.1 Ghiorsea sp. | reverse complement strand
AGCATACATCCAACATGCGAGCTTGTTGACCCATGCTGTGTGCCACCAACATCAATTTCCAATCATTATTTAACCTTTCTTGCAGCCAATCCAGCATGGCTTGTACAGGTTTAGGCGATGACTGCCAACGGGTAATGCTTGGTGCAGCTTGGATATGGGCTTCTGTTTCTAAGTGTAATACTTCTGTGTTGGTTTCAAGTGCATAAAGCTCTTGTGGCGCAATGGATGGTTCACCATTCATGCGCACCATTTCATATTGACCACGCACTTGCTCGGCAAAGCTTTCCCGCTTCGTTTCCAAGCTATCCACACTATAAATTTGAGCAGACTTGGGCAGGTAATCAGGTAATCGCGCTGTCTCAGCATAGGTCAGCGGCAATAAAGCTTCAATGCCAGGATGCAGCCGCCCTTTTTGCACAGATGAAAGCATGGGATGGGTTCTGTGTTGCGGGAAACGTGCTCTAAAGGCTGCGGTAAAGGTGTCTATACCTTGTCCATCCAATATCACTTCACGCACTGGCACAGAAGTAAAGCTATCCAAGCTTTCACCTGAGCGTTGGGTTTCAGGGTCGAAATAACGGATGGATTCAATCTCATCGCCAAACAAATCAATGCGCAAAGGTTTGGCTTCGGTCGCTGGCCAAATGTCTAACAGACCGCCACGCGCTGCAAACTCGCCTTGCACCAATACCCGCTCCGCACTTTGCATCCCCGATTCCGCCAATTGCGTGGTCAATTTCGCCATATCCAAGTCTTGCCCGACTTGAAGCTGCCACACATGCGAAGCCACCACATGCTGCGGCGCAATTCTATGCAGCCATGCAGGAAGTGATGTAATCAATAGGCCTTGGGGCTTGGGGTCGTGCATCAATCGCCCTAATGTGGCAAAGCGCTCACCCACAATGCCATGATGCGGGCTGACCCTATCATACGGCAGCACTTCCCAAGCAGGAAAGCGCCATAATAATTCAGGTTTATCTTGCAGGAAAAAGGATAACTCTTCGGCTAAAATCCGATATGAACGCACATCAGGGCAAATCCAAACATGCAAACGGCTGCTCTTTTTCGCGCGTTTGGCTAAATCATATGCCAAGCCGATTTGTGATAGGTTGGCTGTGGTGGTATCGGGGAGGTGCGACATCTTTAGTCGTCTGAACCTTCTTCTTTTAAAGCAAGCTGAGCTTCAGCCACCAAGCTTTCCAGCTCAACCAATGCATCAGCACTACTGTTCATAATCAAATTTTCCAAGCCTTGCGGCACAAGCGCTGGCTCATCCAACTCACCACGCCAATACACAATCAAACCATTTAAAAATGCTTCAAGCTGTGCATCGCTCATTTTTTCATAGTTTTTATTTTTTGAGCCTGCCGATAAAGCTTTAATCGCACTGCTACTTAAGCTTAAACCACCCAACTCAAAAATTTCTTTGATTTCAAACTGCTTTAAACCATTGGCAATGGTCACTTTTTTAAACATCACATTATTATTCATGTGCCAAAGCTAACAGGCTTACAACCACTTAAAAGAAGAAGTGTAATTACTTATCCGCGATTAAATATTTTGTCAGTAAAAGTGCTGCTGGCAATAAATGCCAAAACAAATCAAAAATATCCAAGGGTTTGGTCAGTGTACCTTGGCTTAGCATGCGAAACTTTTCTACCAAATGTGGCTCTGGTGAAAAAGGCGCTAGTGCCATAAAAATGGTTGCCGCAATCAAAAGCGGATATGGAATTTCCCGAATAAAATCAAGCATGGCTCACCTCTTTCTTTTCTAATATGTAACCCAGCTCAAAGCGGGGAGAAACCCTGCCTTGGCCTCGTGTAATCATCAATGGTGGCTGCTCTTGCCAAGTCCATTTATCACTTGAAAACAATACTTTCATATCCATGAAATCACAGTGAAATGGTGGCCCACCTACATCGCCTGTTTGCATCATGTTTAACAGTAGTTTACCTGATGGTTTGAGCCAATCATAAACAACATCGGCATAAGCCTGACGATGACTAGGGTCGATTGCACACAAACAAGTCTGCTCGTACACCATATCAAAAGCTTGGGGGTTGTCGTAAGCAAAAATATCCACACATGCTACTTCAGCCTGCGCACCTGTTTCTTTTAATACCTGCTGCAAATCAGCAATCGCAGAAGGCGCTAAATCTAAGGCGGTCACATCAAATCCCCGCTTAGCCAATTCAACCACTTCATAACCACGCCCGCAGCCCGGAATAAGCACAGATTTCACACCCTCAAACACACCTGCTTCTAAATACTGGTGCAAGGCAGGGCTAACTTCGCCTCTATCCCAACCCGTATCCCCTTCTTGATACAATGCTTCCCAATCTGGCATGACTAACTCCTGTTCCAAAACTTCGGT
>JALUHL010000189.1 GCA_027053695.1 Ghiorsea sp. | reverse complement strand
CAACATTTTTATTACTTTTTGAAGGAATGTGAGTGGCGTTTTAACTACTCTAATCCAAAACAGCAATTATCCATTCTAAAACAATGGGTTACGAAGAATAATGCCTAGTTATCTGGGACAGCCCCTAAAAGATTAAACACGATAATAAAGCAAGAAGATGCTTATGTTTTAGGCTCATGATAACCTCCAAGAGGAACAAAAGTATTATATATGAACAAGGATAACAAGAATAAAGCTTGAAATACGCTATGTTTTTCGCTGTAAATATCGCTATGATGCGCATTGTATCATCCCAAGATAAAGGAAACCCTTAAACCATGCCTCAAGACCAAAAGCCTTATTATGTCACCACGCCCATTTATTATGTGAATGATGAGCCGCATTTGGGGCATATGTACACCACCATCGCTGCGGATGTATTGGCGCGCCAACACCGTTTGGCAGGTGATGATGTGTTCTTTTTAACGGGTGTGGATGAGCATGGGCAAAAGGTGCAGCAAGCGGCTGAAGCGCGCGATATTGCGCCCATTGAATTGGCAGACAAGGTGGTGCAACGCTATGAGTCCCTATGGCCTGAACTATCCATCAGCCATGATGACTTTATTCGGACAAGTTCCGAAAGGCATAAAAAAGGTGTTCACGCCATGTGGAAACGCTTATTGGACAATGGTGCGATTTACAAGGATTTTTATGAAGATTGGTACTGCGTGCCTTGCGAAACCTATTGGACAGAAACCCAACTCAAAGATGCAACCCACCCTGAAAAAGAAAACTGCCTTGCGGCTGAAATTTGCCCCGATTGCAAACGCAGCGTTGAAAAAATTCAGGAAGAATCTTACTTTTTCAAGCTTAGTGAATACCAAGATAGAATCATTGCACATATCAAAGAAAACCCTGATTTCATTGCCCCTGCTTCGCGTCAAAATGAAGTGCTGCGTTTTGTTGAAGGCGGCTTAAGAGATTTATCCATTTCGCGCACCACATTCTCATGGGGCGTGCCTGTGCCTGATGATGAAGGGCATGTGATTTATGTGTGGATTGATGCACTGAGCAATTATCTATCCGCCCTTGGTTTTCCAGAAGATACGGAAAACATGAAATACTGGCCTGCCGATGTACATTTGATTGGTAAAGATATTTTGCGCTTTCATGCTGTGTATTGGCCTGCCATGCTCATGGCAGCTGAGCTTCCATTGCCTAAACGTGTGTTTGCCCATGGCTGGTGGACAGTCGAAGGCGAAAAAATGAGTAAGTCTAAGGGCAATGCATTGCGCCCTGCTAATTTATTAGATCAATACGAAAGCGATACTTTGCGCTATTTCTTATTGCGTGAAGTCCCCTTTGGTTTGGATGGTGACTTCTCCCATGATGCCCTGAAAACGCGCTACAACACTGAACTTGCCAACGATGTGGGTAATTTGCTCAACCGCTCATTGTCTATGCTGCAAAAGTATAGAGATGGGGTATTACCTGCTGTAGTTGAAGAGAAAACTGAAGACCGCGCGCTGATTGCCGATATTGAATCCATGCAACGTGAAGTCAACGAACATTTGAATAACCAAGCCTTTCATTTGGCGATTGAACGTATCAGTCAGGTCGTACGCCATGGCAATCGCTATGTGGCAGAAAATGCACCTTGGACGCTTGCCAAAGAAGGTAATGATGCCCGCTTGGATACTGTGCTTTATCATTTGGTGGAAGCATTGCGCTTGATTGCGGTTCAACTTTCACCCGTCATGCCTGTGAAAATGCAACACATGCTCTCGCAAATCATGGATGAAGACGTGGATATTGAAGCCTTGCGTTTGCATGATATCGCAGGCTGGGGATTGCTCAAAGCTGGGCATCAATGCCAGAAACCAAGCCCTGTTTTTCCGCGCATGGAATAAATAGTCCATGCCACGCAAACTACTCAAAAAATATTTGCCTGACCCTAAAGAAATTAAAGAAAACAAGTATTTAAGTATCTTTGGCTCATTGTTGCACGCTGCTGAATTATGGCATTTTAGCCGTCATTCCGTGGCTAGGGCTTTTGCGGTTGGTTTATTTTGCGCATGGGTACCTGTGCCCTTCCAAATGGTTTTAGCCGCAGGTGGTGCGATTATCTTCCGAGCCAACCTTCCCATGTCTATTGCTTTGGTTTGGGTAACCAATCCTATCACCATGCCGCCCATGTTTTATGCGGCTTACAAAATCGGAGCTATCGTGATGGGTGTGGGCGAAGTCCCCTTTGAAATGGAATTAAGTATAGACTGGTTGGTTAACGGTACACTTCTGATTTGGAAACCTTTTTTGCTCGGCTGCCTTATCACAGGCATCACCAGCGCTATGCTTGGTTATTTCGGAATTCAAATCTTTTGGCGCTGGCATGTGATGCGCGCTTGGAAAAGAAGAAAACATGCCAAGGTTTCCCGCAACAGCTGATATTGAACGCAGCCTAAGCCAAGCTATGGGTCAAGCGACCCAGCTTCAAGCTTGGCAAGCCGTATCTGGCGGCTCCATCCATCAAGCATGGCATGCAACAAGCGATAACAATCAACATTTCTTTATCAAAACCAATCATCATACCAAACGACATACCCTGGAGGCTGAGGCTTTGGGTTTAGAGGCGCTTGGCAAACATATCAGCCCAGACAATCCTTTGCGCATTCCTGCTGTGTACACATGCGGAAGCAATGACGAATACAGTTGGTTAATTTTGGAATACCTTGCATTTGGTCGCAACAGCAGTAAGTCACAAACAGCCCTAGGCACTGGTCTAGCTATGTTACACCAGCAAACAGCAGAGCAATTTGGCTTTGCTTCTGATAATGTGATTGGTGAAAGCCTGCAAACCAATGCTTGGATGAATGACTGGATAACATTTTGGGCAGAACAACGCCTAGACACACAATTTAAACTTGCCAAACAACATGGCTTTTATCCCCATATCGAAGCTGAAGCAGAGCAACTGCTTGAGCTAATCCCTGCTTTGCTTTACGGCCATCAGCCTAGCCCATCTTTATTACACGGCGATTTATGGGGCGGTAATGCCGCTTGCGATGATATTGGCAACCCCGTTATCTTTGACCCTGCGGTATATTATGGTGATAGAGAATGTGATATCGCCATGACCACACTTTTTGGTGGCTTTTCGCCTGAATTTTATGCAGCTTACAACCATGTTTATCCGCTTGAAAATGGTTATCAACAACGTCAAAACCTGTATAACCTCTACCATATCCTTAATCATGCCAATCTCTTTGGCAGCGCCTATATCATGCAGAGTAAATCCATGATGCAGCAATTGATTCGCCAAGCTTCATGAGCCCGATTACCGACGCAAACATACGCGCCCAAGCCATCAATCCCAAAGCTTCGTATTTGGTGCAAGCGCCAGCAGGCTCAGGTAAAACAGAGCTACTCATCCAGCGTATTTTAGCTTTGCTGGCAACAGTGCATGAACCTGAAGAAGTTTTAGCCCTCACCTTTACACGAAAAGCTGCTGCTGAAATGCGTGAGCGGGTGATTCAAGCCCTGCATGCTGCAAAACAAGCTGAACCAAACGAGCCACACGCCAAGACCACATGGAAGCTAGCGCATCAAGCCTTAAAGCGCTCAGAGAAACTGGATTGGAAGCTCACTGAATACCCTGCTCGTTTACGCATGATGACCTTGGATGCCTTTGCCTCAGGCCTAGCTCGCCAACTGCCCATATTATCAGGCTTTGGGCAAACACCCGCCACAGCCGATTTTGCCGAGCCTATTTATCAACAAGCCGTGGATGATTTATTGGATTATTCCAAGCAAAAGCAAGCACCCCAAGCTTTAAGCCAAGCCATCAACACACTTATCCTGCACCAAGATTGCAAGATAGCTAAGCTGCGTAACCTTTTGGCATCCATGCTTTCTCGGCGTGAACAATGGCTGCCTGATGTGCTTAGATATTCGCCCGATATGCCATCCTTTCGCCAGCATTTGGAAGCAAGCCTTGCCACCATCATCAATCATACCTTAGAACAAGCCGAACAGCATTTTAGCCCCGAGCAAAAAAGTGAAATCATGCGCTTGGGGCATTTTGCCGCCAGCCAGTTATGCTCAGGCCCTGATTCAGACGAGCATGTATTTACTCCCTTTCTCCATCATCATCAATTCCCCAGCGCTGATATTGAGCATCTATCCTTATGGAATGCTATAACCCACCTACTACTCACTGGCAAAGGCGAGCTGCGCAAAGCCAAAGGTATCAATATTCGCTTAGGCTTTGGCGCAAGCGATGAAGCCAAACCCTTTAAAGAAGCTTTGATTACTTTATTGGCAAGCCTTGAGGGTGATGGCCAAATTGCAGAACACCTCAAACAAGTGCGCAAGCTACCTGATTCCCACCAATTCGATGATATCCGTTGGCATACCTTACAAGCCATGTTTACAACGCTTAAAATGTTGGCAGGGCAACTTTGGCAAAGCTTTGAACAACACAAGCAGGTCGATTTTGTAGAAATCATGCTCAGAGCCAAACAAGCTTTGGGGCAAAATGATGAAAGTGGCAGCATACTACCCAGTGAGGCGTTGCTGCGCTTAGACCATCAAATTCAACATATTTTGATTGATGAGTTTCAGGATACCTCTACTCTACAAATTGATTTATTGTCTCGCTTAACCGCAGGCTGGAGTGGTGATGATGGGCGCACGCTGTTTGTGGTGGGCGACCCCATGCAATCCATTTATCGATTCCGCAAAGCTGAGGTAAGTTTATTTTTGCAAGCTGCGAAAAATGCACTACCACCTGCGCAACATATTCCACCTGTCACAGCATTAAAGCTTAGCCAGAATTTCCGCTCATCGCCCAGCATCATCGATTGGGTCAACCAAGCTTTTACGCATATTTTACCTGCGCAAGACGATGTGCTTTCAGGCGCTATTGCCTACACCCCGTCCCATGCTTTTAAGCAAGATAAAGGCTTGGTCACACTCAACATTTTATCGGAGAAAAGTGCGCAGCAAGAAGCTGATTTAATCATGGATATTATCCGTGAAAAAAGAGCGCAGGGTAAATCTGTGGGCGTATTGGCGCGCAGCCGAAGTCATCTCAAAGTATTGATGCAAACCCTGCAACAACAAGATATTGCCTTTAGAGCCTTGGATATTCTTCCTCTACACCAACAAACTGAAATCATAGACCTCTTAAGCCTCACATCGGCTTTGTTGCGCCCTGCTGACCATATCGCATGGGCAAGTGTGTTGCGCTCGCCTATGCTTGGGTTATCCACCACGAGCTTATTGAACATCTTTCAAGCCAAGCCCCTATCAGCATGGCAAGCCATCAAGGGTTATGCACAAGCCAGCAACGATGCTGATGAAAAGCAGCGCCTCCATGCCTTTATTGCTGCTATAGAGCCAGCGCTTTGTGCAACGCGGCGCATTCCCCTGCGCAAGTTAGTTGAATCGGTTTGGCTGCGTTTATATGCACCTGCGACATTGAGTAAAACCCAGCTTACCAATGCTGATGTGTTTTTCGACTTACTATCTAACCTTGATGATGGTGCGCAGCTGGATATGGCATTGCTACAACAACGCTTACAAAAGCTTTATGGCAAGCCTGAAAGTAAACCCAATGCAGACCAAGTTGAACTTTTAACCATGCATGGCGCTAAAGGTTTGCAGTGGGATACAGTGATTCTATGTGGTTTAGGAAAAACACCACGCGCCAAAGACAAAGAGGTTTTGGTGCAAACCGAAGTCAGCACCCATCAAGGGCAACAGTTTTTACTCTCCCCGCTTCCTCAACATGGCCATGATGCCATGTATGATTTGATTCGTGATTTTGAAAAACAACGCGATGCATTAGAGGTTGCGCGCCTGCTCTATGTGGCATGCACCCGTGCAGAGCAAGAATTGCACATGTTTGGTGAGGTTCGCGGCAGCCAACAAGCATCAGCATCGTTACTGGCCTTATTGTGGCAAGATGAAGGCGAATGTTTTGGTGCGGATATTCGTATTCATGAAGGCTACGATACTATCCAACAAGACAAACAAGTGAAAACAGTGCCCCAACGGCTTAGTGCATCTTTTCAAGCACCAAGCCCTTATGCGCCTATTCCCAGCCAACAAAACTTTGATGAGCAATTAAGCGCACATATAAAGCCTGAATTCAATTGGGCTGGAGCGCAAGCTAAGGCTGTGGGTATTGCTGTGCATGCGGCCTTACAATATATCGCTGAGCGTGGTTTGTCGCAGTGGCAAAAGCCTGATGATGCGGCAGTGACGCAACTGATGCGCCAAAGCTTGCAACAGCATGGCATCAGCTCTGTTTATCTGGATAAAGCTTTATACCGTTGTCAAAAAGGTATGGCTGATTGCTTTAACAGCACCCGACTGCGTTGGATTTTAGATGAATTGCATGCCGAGCAACATAATGAGTGGGCGCTAACCTATCAGGACGCTGGTGTATGCAAGCATATGGTGTTGGATAGAAGCTTTGTTGATGCTGATGGTGTGCGGTGGGTTGTCGATTACAAAACAGGCACACACCTTGAAGATGATGTTGAAGCTTGGTTAGACCAAGAATTAAAGCGCTACACCATAGACACGCCTCAACTGCCTAACTACGTTCAAGTTTTACAAGCCTTAGAGCCTGAACGAACCATCAAAGCAGCCCTTTATTTTCCTATGATGGATGCTTGGCGAGAATGGGAATCAGTGTTATCATAGACGGCATCAATCAAACCATGAGGAGACAATCATGCTTACCGCTAAAGATATGATGAACACCAACCCTGAACATTGCAGCTTGGACACACCCATACAAACCATCATGCAACAGTTTACCGATAAACATATCGATTACCTTCTGGTTTTAGATGAGGAGCAACGCTTGCAAGGCATGATTACCGAAGCTGATTTGATTGAGCAGCAAGCCAACTTTCATATCCCTACCGCCATAGCTATTTTCGATATGGTCGTGCCCTTTGGTGAAGATAAATTTGAAGAAGAAATCAAACGCTTAGAAGCATTAACGGCTCAAGAGCTGATGAGCACCGATTTAAAAACTGTTTCTCCAGATACCACGCTCAATGATTTAGCAACTATCATGAGCGATGCCCATGTGTATCACTTGCCTGTGATTAACGGTGATAATGTTGAGGGATTGGTCAGCAAACATGATGTCATCAAAGCTTTAGCTGCGCGAAAAACTTGAATTACCGCAAAGGATGAAAACGAATCATATTCGTTTGAAATAAAGCATACTGCTGGCTTGGAATATCAAAGGGGGCAGCGGCATAAATCGCTTGAAGCAGCGTCGCATCAAGCTGCTTTGAGCCTGAAGATTCAAGAATACGAACCGAAGCGATAGCGCCCGTTGGCAAAAGCTTAAGTTCAACCAAAGGGTCATCCAATGTCGCCATCAATTCCGTAGGCACTTTCCATTGCCGCTCCACAGCCTGCTGCATACCTGCAATATACTTATTCATTTCCACATCTGTGATTTGCGCTTTCATCATCTCTTGGAGCGCCTGCTCATTTTGCACCTTTTTCTTGGTTCGCTTCTTAGGCTTGGCTTCCATGGGTGCAAAGGGGTCGTAATCCAATTCTTCTTCAACAACTTTTTTCTTTTTCACTGCAGGTTTGGGATTGAGTACAGCTTGTGGTTTGGGTCGTGATTTGGGTTTCGGTGCTGGTTTAGGTTTGGCGGGTATCGTTTTTCTCGGTTTGGCTTTTGCCTTAGCAGCAGGCTTGTGCATCATGGCTTGAAGCTCTTGTAAACTCACCATTTTCACCTGCATCACTCTATCTGGCATGTGAGGCTTAGCATTTTGCCATTGATTAAGAATCAGCAACATCGCAAGCACCACAACATGCAATACAAAGGCTGAAATAAAATCACGTTGGGCAAACATCGTATGCTATATCTGGTTAACGCTGCGGCTCTGTAACCAAAGAAATCTGTTTGATTCCCGCAGATTCAAGCAAACCCATCACTTGCGCAACA
>JALUHL010000188.1 GCA_027053695.1 Ghiorsea sp. | reverse complement strand
ATTTTCAGGGTGATGACCAATTCGTGCGTGATATTCGTGAACAAGTGAACATTCCAATTCTGCGCAAAGATTTTATGCTAGACCCCTACCAAATCATTGAAGCGCGTGCCATGGGTGCAAGTTGTGTTTTATTGATTATGGCGATGATTGAAGATGAGTTGGCGCAGGAATTATGTGCGGCTGCTCATGAGCTGGGATTGTCTGTGCTGCCTGAAGTGCATGATGCCAAAGAGTTGGAACGGGCTATGGATTTAGACACGCCATTGCTTGGCATTAACAATCGTAATCTGCATACCTTTGATATTACCCTGCAAACCACATTGGACTTACTCACTGAAATACCCAACGAACGCACGGTGATTACCGAGTCTGGTATCTTTACCCATGATGATATTCAGCTGATGAACCAACATGATGTCTATGGCTTCTTGGTCGGTGAATCATTGATGCGCCAAGATGATCCAGGAGCAGCACTACAAACATTGCTGGGCGAGTAAACGCGCCATGAGTATCACCCTACCTCAAGCACCTCGCTCCATTCTATCTTACCCTAAATTTTGGGCCGCAGCTCATGAAGCGCCTGCATATCAACTGCCCATGTGTAGAGCAGATATGGACAAATTAGGCTGGGATAGTTGCGATATTGTGTTGGTGACAGGCGATGCCTATGTGGATTTACCCAGCTTTGGTATGGCCGTCGTCGGCAGAGCTTTAGAGGCTCAAGGTTTTAGAGTGGGTATTATCGCCCAACCCGATTGGAAATCCGCCGATGATTTCAGAACTTTAGGCAAACCCAATCTCTTTTGGGGTGTAACAGCGGGTAATATGGATTCTATGGTCAACCGCTACACATCCGAACGCAAAATCCGCTCAGATGATGCATATACCGTGGGTGATGTGGGCGGCAAACGCCCTGATAGAGCCGTTACTGTGTATGCCCAGCGCGTTCGTGAAGCCTTTAAAGGTGTGCCCGTAGTGATTGGTGGCATTGAAGCCAGCTTAAGACGCATTGCTCACTACGATTACTGGTCAGACAAGGTGCGCCGTTCTGTGCTTATGGATTCCAAGGCTGATATTTTGGTCTATGGCAATGGTGAACGTCAAATTATCGAAATTGCCCATCGCTTGGCAGCGGGTGAAGATATCAAGGCCATGAAACATATTCGCGGTACAGCCGTGATGATGAATGCTGTGCCTGATGGTTGGCTTGAAATGGATAGCCACGACATTGATACCCCAGGTGAGCTGATTCAGCATCCTAACCCTTATAAAATGAAAGGTACGGACAAAGCTTGTGATGAAAAAGAGCTGCACCGAACACGAGAAAATGTTGAGCCTGTTTCTATTTTAGACGTTTCAAAAAAACGTGATAAAACGGTGATTCGTATGCCCTCTTATGAAACTGTTTCTGAGGATGAAGTGCTTTATGCCCATGCTTCCCGACTTCTGCATTTGGAAACCAATCCGGGCAATGCCAGAGCCTTGATTCAGCGCCATGGCACACGCGAAGTTTGGATAAATCCTCCCCCAATCCCTTTAACGACTGAAGAACTGGATAGCGTGTTTGATTTGCCATATTCAAGACTTCCTTATCTGGCTTATGGCGATATCAAAGCCAAAGAAACCAAAATTCCTGCTTATGAAATGATTAAAAACTCCGTCAATATTATGCGTGGTTGTTTTGGCGGCTGCACATTCTGCTCGATTACCGAACATGAAGGGCGCATTATTCAAAGCCGCTCTGAGAAATCTGTACTCAAAGAAGTGGAAGCCATACGTGATAAAACACCCAACTTTACCGGCGTAATTTCTGATTTGGGTGGGCCAACAGCGAACATGTATAGGCTCAAATGCAAGTCGACAGAGATTGAAGCATCATGCCGTAAACCATCATGTGTATTCCCCGATATTTGCAAGAATATGGGCACAGACCACAACCCTTTGATTCAATTGTATCGCAAAACACGTGAGCTTAAAGGCATCAAGCGCGTGTTTATCGCATCAGGTTTACGCTATGACTTGGCGGTGAAATCACCCGCTTATATTAAAGAGCTGGTCACCCATCATGTGGGTGGTTATCTGAAAATCGCGCCCGAACATACCGAAAATGCGCCTTTGGATAAAATGATGAAACCCGGCATTGGCACATACGATAATTTCAAAACCTTATTTGAGAAGTTTTCTAAAGAAGCAGGTAAAAAGCAGTATCTCATCCCGTACTTTATTGCTGCCCACCCTGGCACCACCGATGAAGATATGCTCAGCCTTGCTTTGTGGCTCAAGCAAAACAACTACAAAGCCGATCAAGTGCAAGCATTCTTGCCATCGCCCATGAGTACGGCTGCTGCTATGTATCGCTCTGGGCGCAATCCCCTCAAAGCGATTAGCCGTGTTAAACCACGGTATAAAGAAGAAGTATTTG
>JALUHL010000187.1 GCA_027053695.1 Ghiorsea sp. | reverse complement strand
GCAATTAAGAAAATGGGTGCCAAAGAAGTCATGGGTCTTATTGGCACATTGAAGGATGGTGTGCCGATTGCGACACCTGTGTTTGATGGGGCTAAAGAAGCTGATATCACACGTATGCTTGATTTGGCAGAAGTTGATTTGGATGGTCAAACAGAGCTTTATGATGGTTATACGGGTGAGATGTTTGATCGACCAGTGACTGTGGGTCAAATGTATATCTTGAAACTGCATCACTTGGTGGATGAGAAAATTCATGCGCGTTCAACTGGGCCTTACTCCTTGGTTACACAACAACCATTGGGTGGTAAAGCGCAATTTGGTGGTCAGCGTTTCGGTGAGATGGAAGTGTGGGCATTGGAAGCATATGGCGCATCCTATACCCTACAGGAAATGCTTACTGTGAAAGCCGATGACGTACAAGGTCGTACGAAAATGTATGAATCCATTGTGCGTGGCGAAATGTCGTTTGATGCAGGTATCCCTGAATCATTCAACGTGATGGTGAAAGAGATGAATGCTCTGGGTATTGATATGTCCATGGTGAAAAAACCTACTGAAGGCGAAGGAGAATAATCATGCAAGAATTATTTAAATTATTCCAAAAACCAAGTCGTATTGAAGACTTTGATGGCCTTCGCGTAGGCTTAGCTAGCCCTGAAAAAATTCGTTCATGGTCGTATGGCGAAGTGAAAAAGCCAGAAACCATCAACTACCGCACATTCAAACCTGAGCGTGATGGTTTGTTTTGTGCTAAAATTTTTGGTCCAATCAAAGATTACGAATGTTTGTGTGGTAAATACAAACGTTTGAAACATCGCGGTGTGGTGTGTGAAAAATGTTCGGTTGAGGTGATTCAATCTAAAGTTCGCCGTGAGCGCATGGCGCATATTGATTTGGCTGCACCTGTGGCACATATCTGGTTTATGAAATCATTGCCATCGCGTATTGGTTTGTTGCTGGATAAAACCTTGAAAGAGCTTGAGCGTATCTTGTATTTTGAATCTTATGTGGTGCTTGACCCAGGGCTAACCAGCCTTGACCAATACCAATTACTTTCAGAAGAAGAATATATTGAAGCTTTTGAAGAGTATGGTGAAGAATTCCGTGCCGCTATGGGTGGCGAAGCTTTGCGTGAAATGCTGAAAAGCATTGACCTTGAAGAAGAGCGCCAATCCTTGCGTGCGCAAATTGCAGCAACCAAAGCGGTCACGAAATTAACAAAACTTACCAAACGTTTGCAAACCATTGAAGCTATGATTGGTTCAGGTAATCGCCCTGAATGGATGATTATGGAAGTGATTCCTGTGCTTCCGCCAGAAATTCGTCCGCTTGTTCCTTTGGATGGCGGTCGCTTTGCAACTTCGGATTTGAATGATTTGTATCGTCGGGTGATTAACCGCAACAACCGTTTGAAACGTTTGTTGGAGTTGAATGCACCAGAAATTATTACACGCAATGAAAAGCGTATGTTGCAAGAGTCTGTGGATGCATTGTTTGATAATGCGCGTCGTTCTAAACCGATTGCAGGTAATAACCGCCGCCCATTGAAATCATTGTCTGATGTGATTAAAGGTAAACAAGGTCGTTTCCGTCAAAACTTATTGGGTAAACGTGTGGATTACTCAGGTCGTTCTGTGATTGTGGTTGGCCCTGAATTGAAATTACATCAATGTGGTTTGCCTAAGAAAATGGCATTGGAATTATTTAAGCCCTTTATTTATCATAAGCTTGAGCTGCGTGAGTTGGCGACAACCATCAAGCAAGCGCGCAAACTTGTGGAACAAGGTATTCCTGAAGTATGGGATATTTTGGCAGAAGTGATTCATGAGCATCCTGTGATGCTAAACCGTGCGCCAACATTGCATAGATTGGGCATCCAAGCTTTTGAACCAATTTTGATTGAAGGTAAAGCCATTCAATTGCATCCGCTTGTTTGTACTGCATTCAATGCTGACTTTGATGGTGACCAAATGGCTGTGCATGTGCCGCTTTCTACAGAAGCGCAAATGGAAGCACGCTCGTTGATGATGGCATCGAACAATGTGTTATCACCTTCAACAGGTAAACCTGTGATTGTACCGACTCAGGATATGATTTTGGGTATTTATTATTTGACGCGTGAGCGCCCATTTGAGCCCGGCGAAGGCATGGCTTTCTCATCACCTGATGAAGTGATGCGCGCTTATGATGAAGGTACAGTGCGTATTCATACGCGTATCAAATGCCGTATTCGTGGGCAAGTTGAAGAAACTACAGTGGGTCGTTCTATTGTATCTACAGTATTGCCAGAAGAAATGCCATTCTCAAGCATCAACCGCGTGTTGGGCAAAAAAGAAGTGGGCAAGCTGATTGAGCAATGTTTTGTGGCAGCAGGCAATAAAGCTACCGTGCTTTTGGCTGACCGCATCAAACACTTGGGTTACACCTATGCAACGCGCTCTGGGGCATCATTCTGTTTGGGTGATGTGATTATTCCAGACAATAAAGTGCCTATGGTTGAAGCCACAGAAAAAGAAGTGCAAGACGTGCAGCAACAATACCGTGATGGTTTGATTACTGCTGGCGAGCGCTACAATAAAGTCATCGATTTATGGACGAATACCACAGAAAAAGTGGCACGTTCTATGATGGATAACCTGCAAACTGAAGAAGTAAAATCTGCAGATGGTAAGCAAACAGAAGAAATGACCACATTTAACTCGGTTTATATGATGGCGGATTCTGGAGCTCGTGGTTCGGCGCAACAAATTCGTCAGTTGGCGGGTATGCGTGGTTTGATGGCTAAACCTGATGGCTCGATTATTGAGACACCGATTACGGCAAACTTCCGTGAAGGTTTGACAGTATTACAATACTTCATCTCTACCCATGGTGCGCGTAAAGGTCTTGCTGATACAGCACTTAAAACTGCGAACTCAGGTTATTTGACCCGTCGCTTGGTTGATGTGGCACAGGATTCTGTGGTTCGTGAACAAGATTGCGGCACCCAAACAGGGATTACCATCAGCGATTTGGTGGATGGCGGTGAAGTGATTGAAGCCATGTCTGAGCGTGTGCTTGGCCGTGTATTGCTTGAAGCTGCTGTTGATCCCTTGTCTGGCGCAGAGATTGCACCAGCAGGCACCATGATTAATGAAGATTTGGTAGAGCAAATTGAGAAATCCACGATTGACTCACTTCGTATTCGTTCAGTGTTGACTTGTGAAGCTGAAGAAGGTGTTTGTGCGACTTGTTATGGTCGTGACCTTGCACATGGAACGCCTGTCGCTATGGGTGAAGCTGTGGGTGTAATTGCAGCACAATCCATTGGTGAGCCGGGCACGCAGCTTACCATGCGTACTTTCCACGTGGGTGGTACAGCATCACGGTCTACAGAAGCTGCATCGGTTGAATCTAAATTCAATGGTACAGCTCAACTTGAGCATGAAATCGTGGTGACGGATGCGCAAGGCGCAGAAATTGTGATTAACCGTCATACTGAGTTGCTTGTGCTTGATTCCAATGGCAAAGAAGTCGAACGTCATCGTATTCCGTATGGTGCGCGTTTGAATGTGAAATCAGGGGATACAATTAAGCAAGGTAAAACCCTTGTTGAATGGGACCCATACACCATGCCGTTGATTGCAGAAGTCGATGGTAAAGTTCGCTATGTTGATATTGAAGAAGGGAAAACCATTCGTGAAGAAGTGGATGAAGTCACAGGCATGTCTAGCCGTGTTGTGATTCAAGGTTCGGATGCTGGTTCTGCCGCACTTCGCCCACAAATGCATTTGGTTGACCCTAAGGCTGCGGATGATGAGCCGATTATTATTGCGCGTACCAATGTTCCCGCACGTTATTTCTTGTCGCCGGGTGCGATTATGAACCGTGAAGATGGCGAAGAAGTTCGTGCAGGTGATGTGTTGGCACGTATTCCACGCGAAACGTCGAAAACCAAAGATATTACAGGTGGTTTGCCACGGGTTGTTGAATTGTTTGAAGCGCGTAAACCGAAAAACTTGGCATTCATTGCAGGCGCAGACGGTAGCATTGTATTCGGTAAGGATATTCGTGGTAAACGCCGTATTTATATTGAGCCAGATGATGGTGGTGATGCGATTGAGTATCAAATTCCTAAGGGTTCACATATCAGCGTTCAAGAGGGTGACCGTGTTCGCCGTGGTGAGCGTTTGATGGAAGGCTCGCCTGCACCGCATGATATTCTGCGCGTATTGGGTATTGAAGCGCTTTCAACTTACCTAACTGATGAGGTTCAAGAAGTTTATCGTCTTCAAGGCGTGAAGATTAATGATAAACATATTGAAGTGATTGTGCGTCAAATGATTCGCCGTGTTCAAATCATGGATCCAGGTGCATCAACGTATGTGGCTGGTGAGCAGGTTGAGCGTAAACAAGTGGTGCGTCAAAACCGCAAACTTGAAGCTGAAGGTAAATCTCCAGCGCGCTTTGAACCGGTATTGCTTGGTATCACCAAAGCATCGTTGAATACGGAATCCTTCATTTCAGCAGCTTCATTCCAAGAAACCACACGTGTGATTACTGAGGCAGCTTTGGCTGGTAAAGTGGATTGGTTGCGTGGTTTGAAAGAGAATGTGATTCTTGGTCGCTTGCTTCCAGCAGGTACGGGCATGGCGGTGCGTAATGCGCCCAAACCCCAAGGCGAAGAGGAAGAAGAGGTTGTAATTGAGGTCACGGAAACAGAAACCATTGTAGAAGATGTTTCTGAGGCTGAAATTGCAGTCGAAGCCGAATCGCAAGAAGAAGCTTAACTGATAAAAAGGCAGCTTAGGCTGCCTTTTTTGTTTTTTCATGGTTATAGTATTGCCATAGACAGGAAGAGGTGAGTGATGTTACAGAAGTTTTTTGGGATGTTTTCAAGGGATATTTCTATTGACTTAGGCACAGCAAATACGCTGATTTATGTGCGTGGTGAAGGCATTGTGCTCAATGAACCATCAGTGGTGGCAGTTTATGAAGGTGGCGGCCCTAAAAACAGAAAGGTGCTTGCCGTAGGCGAGGACGCCAAACGCATGTTGGGTCGTACGCCTGATGCCATTCGTGCTATTCGCCCGCTTAAAGATGGGGTAATTGCTGATTTCGTGATTACCGAAGAAATGCTGAAACAATTTATTCGCAAAGTGCATAAACGTGCTTGGGGTATTTCTCCGCGCATTGTGATTTGTGTGCCTTACGGCTCAACACCGGTGGAGCGCCGCGCTATTCGTGATTCCGCACTCAATGCAGGTGCGCGCCAAGTCTTCTTGATTGAAGAGCCTATGGCTGCTGCGATTGGTGCAGATTTACCCGTGACTGAAGCCAATGGTTCTATGGTTGTGGATATTGGTGGTGGTACGGCTGAAATTGCTGTCATCAGTTATGGCGGCATCGTATATTCAAAATCCGTTCGTGTGGGCGGTGATAAATTTGATGAAGCCATTATCAACCACTTGCGCCGTAAGTATAGCTTGTTGGTAGGCTCGCCAACGGCGGAAAGAATTAAAATGACTTTGGGCAGCGCATGTGCGCAAGAATCACGCCGCGAAATGGATGTGAAAGGCCGCGATTTAATCAATGGCGTACCTAAAAACTTGGCTTTGGATGACTCTGATGTACTTGAATCATTGATTGAGCCAGTGAATGCTATTGTTGAAGGGGTGAAAGTTTGTTTGGAACAAACGCCACCTGAATTGTCTGCGGACATTGTGGATAAAGGCATTGTGCTGACCGGTGGCGGTGCATTATTAACGGGTTTGGATACGCTGTTGCGCGATGAGACAGGGCTGCCAGTCACTGTGGCGGACAATCCGCTGGATTGTGTTGTGGTGGGTAGCGGTCGCGTGCTTGAAGAGCTTGATAAGATGCGTGGCGTTTTATTTGAAGAATGAAACTAGGGCAAACATCACGCTTTAAACGCGCCTACGTTTGGTGGGTTTCTATATTTTTTATCGTGGTTGTCTTATCGTTTAAACTTCCAGTTGGTCAACAATTAAATCTTCTGTTTGCGCCTTTATTGCATGCGGTGCAAGCCCCTGCACGTTGGTATCAAGAATTTTCATTATGGTTTGACGATGCGCAAACATTGCAGGCGAGATTGCTTAATCTGGAGAAACAAGTGCAGCAGCAGCAAGCCGTACAGCAGTTGGCAACAACCTTAAGCGATGAAAATAAACAGCTTAGGCAACTACTGAATATCTCACAAATTGAACATTACGTATGGCGTGTTGCAGGCGTGGTTAGCCGTGGGCCAGAGCAAAAAAGCCGTCGTTTGATGTTAGAAATTGATGGGGCACATCCTGATGATGTGGTGGTGTCCAAAGAAGGGTTGGTGGGTTTAGTCGATACTGCGTCAAAACATCATGCCGTGATTCGGACGATTTTGGATGCATCAGTGACCGTGCCTGTTACCATGCAAAACAGTAGGCTTGCTGGTTTGGTGCGTGGCGCTGGTGCAGATTTAACCGTTGACTTTGTGCCTATTGATATTGCGCCTGAAGTGGGTGATGTGCTTATCACCAGCGGTGCTGGCGGCGTATTTCCCGCAGGTTTACCCGTGGCAAAAGTTACCAAGGTTAAACCCATTGAAGGCGGTGTGTTTGCCCAAGTCAGCGCTAGTCCTGTAGCCGCATGGCAGCGTGATGCATGGCTTGCCGTTGCGACCAAAGAAACTTCGCTATCTCAGTCCGAAGAACAGTCCTCAATACAGATTCAACCTACACCACAACCTCAAGCTAAACCCGCGCAAGAATAACCATGAAATATTATACTTTGGCATTTGCCGCACTGCTTGGATTACTGGTGAATATGAGCTTTGCAGGTGTAGGGCATCAACCCGATTGGAGTTTGGCATTTTTATTGGCGATTGTCTTGAGTAAACGAAGCACTTGGTATTGGGTTTTACCGCTGATTGGGTTGCATGATTTTTTGTTGTTTTGGTCGGTATGGGTGGTGTTTCCGTATGCTACGGTAGCTGTGATATTGTTAAATTATGCAGATACTAGACTGGCACCTGGGCAACCTCAGCGCTGGCTAGCGCTTGTATTGGGCTGTGTGCCACTTTTATTGGCAGGCGTTGATGTTATCAGTTGGCTGCTGACTTTAACGCTATGTACATGGTTGTGGTCATCCTTATCCACACGCAGAGAAAAGGTTTATGTGGAACCAGCTTGATATACGCCAGCGATACAATTGGCGCGTGTATCTATTCTTAGGGCTTGTCATCTTGATGAGTTTTATTCTGTTGGGCCGTATGATTCAGCTGCAATGGATTCAATATGCTAAACATTTTACGCAATCTGAAGATAACCGTATTCATGTATCCCCTATTTTACCTACGCGGGGTGTGATGACAGATAGAAATGGTCTGGGTTTGGCGGTGAATGAAGTTTCGTACAAGGTGACGCTTATTCCTGAGCGAGTGACAGACTTGGATAATACACTGGCTTCAGTACAAACGATTCTGCATTGGTCAGACAAAAAAATTAAGCGTTTAAAAAAACGCATTCAGCGTTCACGCTCAGACAGAGCGGTATTGCTTGAAGATCAATTGCCTTGGCTGATGGTAGCGCCGCTTGCCGCACGCTTACATCATTATTCAGGTGTGGATGTGGTGGCAGGTACACATCGCGTTTATCCTTATGCTAAGCAAAGCGCACATTTGGTAGGCTATTTGTCTTTGGTGCGGGATGTGGATGTTGAAAAAGGCTATTTGCGTATGGAATATGTAGGGCGCAGTGGTTTAGAGCGCCTTTTGGAGTCACGCTTGCATGGCAAGCTGGGTTATAAGCATGAAGAAGTGGATGCTAAGGGCAGGCGGGTGGCTTTGGTGAAAACGGTGCGAC
Source organism: Ghiorsea sp. (assembly GCA_027053695.1). Classification (GTDB taxonomy): domain Bacteria; phylum Pseudomonadota; class Zetaproteobacteria; order Mariprofundales; family Mariprofundaceae; genus Ghiorsea. Next base: position 205 of record JALUHL010000187.1, on the reverse strand, counting down.
CATCCATGGGCGAGAATATTCGATTAAGCATTGATATGGAGATGCAAAATGTCGCAGCCAAAGCATTAAAAGGAAGAACCGGCGCTGTGGTGGTGATGGATGTGCATACGGGCGAAGTATTAACGCTATTGAGCATGCCAGGATATGATAGCAATAAATTTATTACAGGCTTGTCAGATGTACAATGGAAATCATGGTTAGAGGA
>JALUHL010000186.1 GCA_027053695.1 Ghiorsea sp. | reverse complement strand
GAGCCACACCTGTCCATGAGTGATAGCATCGTCCCAATTGCGTTTCCGATTTCGCAGCGCATGCAATCTTTCATTGAGCTGCGTGATGCCATGCGAACGCTCAATCAGTCCATGCACAACCACTCAGCTTATGCTTGGCTTGTTGCGGCAAAAGAAGTCTCAGATATGCTGCTTGGTGAGGGCAATAAAAAGCCCGTAACGCCTAATATTTTAAGTTTATTTCATACCATGGGTAAACATTTCAAAGGCTTAGCCGATAAACACCCCGACTTTAAAGATAACCTACTCCAAGCCGCAGCAGGGTTGGATGAACATGCTGATAGCATTCGTGATGCCCTGCCCAAAGCCAGTGCTTTTTTACAATCTGATGCATGGCTCACCGCATATGCAGATGCTATGCGCAAGCAAGACCCCATTGGTCACAAGCTGACCTTGCCCCAATCTATTCAGCATGTATGGCTGGGTGCAGAGCAGCATGCGCAAGCCTTATATCAGCTTGTTGAGCCTATCATTCAAGCCCTAGAACACTTGAATCAAATGCTGCATGCCCATGTGCCATGGGAGCATAGAGTGGCTAAAGAAGGCAGCGATCAAATCACTCTACATGCCCAAGATGATATTGGTTTATTGATTGTTGGTGTGCCTAAAGAGGTATTAGCCCAAGGTATTCTGCCTTCATGCTCGGGCTTTCGCTCGATTATCCGCCTGCGCTTTACACAGTGGCAAGCAGGCAAACCAGCGCAAGAATTAAACCAAGACCAAGCTTATACCCTGATGATGGTGCCGATTTCATGAGCAAAACATTGATCGTCAAATGCCCGATTTGTAAGGTCTTGGTCGAAAGAAAAGCAGATACTTTTCCGTTTTGTAGTGAACGCTGCCAAACCACTGACTTGGGCAACTGGGCAAGCGATGCTTATGCCATTCCAGACAACAATTCAGTCGTAGATCCAAGCCTTATACTTGGCGATGACGATGATGGTAGAGTAATCCATTGAGCAGTAGCCAAACCTTAAGCGCCCAACAACAGCTTAAAACAATGTATTTGCTCATTCATCTTATTCTGTTTATTCCTGTTTTACTGCTGCCTGTTCCCATACTGATTTTCCAAAATCCTATGTTGAATGAGTTTATACTGCCCAAGTGGTCAGTGAGCATAACACTTTTACTTATGACCTCAGCCGTGATGGATAGTTTCCTGCATCATTTCAATCAACAAGAGAAAGTGCTTAGCGCTATTTTATGGGTAAGTTTATTGAGCTTATTTATCTTGCAAAACTTAGGTAATGCTTGGTTCTTAGCGCTATTGTTTATCTTTCATAGCATGCGTTCCACTTTTATATTGTTCAAAAATAGTGTGGCAGATACAAAGCCTATTCTACCATGGTTGCGTGATTCCAGCGTTGCTTTAGTCATTTTCTTGTGGCTACATTTTTTGGGATAGCAGGTTTAACGTAAAAAAAGTTTTCCTTGCTTATAGTCTAAGGAAAATCGCCCTGTCATTGCAGGCAATGCATCTAAAAACTCAGGCACCAAGTCTTCAAGCTTTTCAGGTGCTCTTTTTACCTTTGCTTTATAACGCTCAATAGCCTTAAGCACTACCATTGCCTTTTCATATTCTGCAATATCAGCGACATATCTTTTTTTCTCATTCTCATCATCTGTCGTACTTAACATCATACGCAACCATGCCAAACCACCTGAAATATTCCCCCCTCTTGCCGCAAGAATGGAAGCAAAATGGGCGAACCACTTTGGAGCCCCTTCATATTCAGATGCGCGCTTTAACCACTTTGCGCCTTCCTCTGGTTCATGCAGATGATAAAAATAGTTAAATCCCATAAAAAATGGGAACAAATAAACATCTTGATGAGATTGAATGCCTATCTTTAGAATGTCATTCGCACGAGCGGCATATTCAGGTGACACCCATGATAAAGCTGATTCAGCCATATAATAAGTATCGCTAAGCAAGGGATGCATCACAGCGACTTGTTTAAAGTATGCACTTAACACTGGCATATTTTTTTGCCGCCTATCGGCGTTAGGGTCAGAGCCTAGAAAAAGTTTGGTTTTAATGAATACTATTTCCGCAGATAATTGCTTCAAATAACCTGTTGCATCATAAAAGGCTTTGGGAGCTAAGGGCTGTAAATCATGCTCACCTTGCTCTTTTACCCTATCCACATGACTAAAAAGAGAAGCATACAGGACAACAAGTGCCACAAAAAAAGACCATGTTAAACTGCGTTTACTCATCAATATAAATCTCTACGCCCATAAAGCTTACATGCTAAAAAGATAACCAACACAATATACACAGCAGACATACCAAAGTTGGAGAGAATATCTGAATAACCCATGCCAATATCTAAGTTTACAACACTGTTTTTCAAATCTAGTCGTGAAAAATCTGGAAAAACGGCAGACAAAAACTTGAATATTTGCGGGGTAAAGC
>JALUHL010000185.1 GCA_027053695.1 Ghiorsea sp. | reverse complement strand
AAATCCAAATCATCAGCGCAATTTGCAACATCAAGGTTGGAAAGGATGCGATGCAATTTATCGGCATGTTTGGCTTGAATGCCAGCCTTACTTCCAGTGCTGTAAAACTTTTCAAGCCCTTTATGGGTGAATCCGAGTATCATACAGTGAAGTGTAACCTTTATGGTTACAAAATCAAACGTAATCAAGTTCTGTTTTGTTGGATGATATTCACTTTTAGCACTTTTAGGGTCAGGGCTTGTTTCGCGTATTTGTTGTCTTTTAACTTATTGTGTAACTATTCAGCATGCTTCTAAGCCCCTTCTCCCATTGAGGGGAGAAGGTTGGGATGAGGGGTGATTTTCTCAAATATCAACGAGAGCCTCTCTCTTGCAGGGCAATTTACCTTGTCCCTTAAAAGAGCGAGGGAGAGCTATGCTGGATAGTTACAGTTATGATTTCTATTTTAATGCGATTGTCCTGTCCTTGAATGCCCATTGATTTTGATTTGATTTGATTGTGTGGTTCTTTTGCCTAGGCTATTGCAATGGGGGTATGGGATGGATTCTATTGATATATTGATTCAAAATGTTTCGGCTCAGTGTGTTCCGAACCTAGTGGCGATTCATACTTTTAAGCCCAAACAGGTTATCTGGATTTATAGTGATGAGAGTAAATCTGCTTTAAATCGTTTAAAACTAGCCTCGCAAGCATGGGTTGAAACGCAGCAGCAGTGGCATGTGGATGTTCGGAATAGTGAATCGTTAGAAGTGGTTTTAAAGAAGCATTTTGAAACATTAACCGTACAAGGAAAAGTGGTGTTTCATCTCACATGTGGAACGAAATCCATGGCTTTGCAAGGTATGATGCAGTTGGCTCGGTTTCGTCAGCAAAAAGGGGCGGATGTGTATGGTGTGGTGATGGATCCGCATACCCAACAGTTTGATATGGTCTTTCCGCTAGCCAAGAATGATGCGTATGCCTGTCGTGGTTTGCGTTTTGAAGAAGTGTTGAACGTGCATGGATCATGGCGGCAACAAGGCTCTGGGCGGGATATGGCGGCATTAAAAGATGTTTATGAGCCATTGCAAAGCTTGCGTGCATTGCATGACGATATGATGCAAGCACTAGATCAGCGTTCATTGTGTTCGCGTGATGATGCCAAAGCTCAAGGCTACTATTTGCGTGGTGGCAATGATTTGCCCATGGTGGTGCAAGAAGGTTTATATTTGGCTCAAGATGCTGGTGTGATTCGGGAATTGAGCATACAAAAGCAATATTTCACCTTTTCATCGGTGTGTTGTGAAAATCCTTATGCCTATATTCGTAATATGTGGATGGAAGATTGGGTTGGAGCGGTTTTGGCGAAGCATGATGATGGGCAATGGAGCGGCGGTTATAGTGGTGTGAAAGTGAGTATTAAATCGCCAGAGGATTATCAGGAGTTTGATTTCTTAGGGGTACGAAATAATCACTTGGTGTATTGGTCTTGTAAAAATACACGCGACGTAAAAACGCCCTATTTCTTTGAAATTGATGCGCTACGTGATGAGGTGGGTGGGCGTGACTTTCATGTTGCAGGCTTGGTTCATACAGCTGATATTCAAGTTGCTCTAAGAAAAAAAGCCAAGCGTTTGGGTGTCCATTTGGTGCAAATCACACAGGCTGATGCTCAGGAAAGATTGCTTGAGGTGAGTTTGAAATGAAACCATATCCATTGTCCATACATGTCTCATCCATAGCTTTTACTTTTGTGCCTCCAGAGCATTGGCAAGAAGAGTTGTTGGAAGTTGGCTGCGCATTGCGGGGAGCACTTGGTTTGGCATTGGCAAAAGCGTGTTGTTTTTATGATGCTCACCGTACGCATTGTGATGCTTGTGATAAACGAGCGCATTGCCATTATGGTCAATCATTTAAAACGCCACAAAATATTCAATTGGGGGCATCCATCAAAGTGGGGTGTGTGCCACATTTATGGTCGTTGCAAGTGGATAGGATTGGCTTGCAGTGGTCAGCTCAGTTGCATGTTGCAGGTATGGAATTGGCACACATGACATCTTGGCAAGCCGCCATCGCAGCTTTACCCATGCAAGTTTCTGTGCAAAAACCAGAATGGCATGATGTTTCTTTTGCGTATGTTTGGCAGGCTGTAACCCCTGCTTTGCTTAAATTAAAGGGCAAACCTCCTAGGGACGGTGAAGCTGCATGTAAAGCTTTGCAAATATCGATTGTTAGCAAAAGTAAAATGATTGCAGCGATGCATGGTGTAAATATCCCAGAAGAGATGCTTCCTGAACCGATATTGCTTGGGGCATCACAACATAAAATGCAGCGATTTCGGCGGCACACGCAAAGTACACAAGATATGTCGGGCTGGCTCTTGCATGTGGAATGGCCAAAGCATACACCAGAGGCGTGGGTGCCGTGGTTGAGCCTTGCTTTAGCCTTGGGTGTAGGCAAGCAAACATCATTTGGTATGGG
>JALUHL010000184.1 GCA_027053695.1 Ghiorsea sp. | reverse complement strand
GTGCATAGCTTTTGTGTGCGTTTCATGGATGCGCCCAAAGATTATGATGAAAGTGTGTATGCCCAACAAGTTGCCGACCATTTGGGTACAACACATCAAACCTTAGAAGTAAATGCCACAGCACATCAAGCTTTGGATGATTTAGCAGCCGCTTTTGATGTACCTGTGACCAACTCTGCAGCACTACCCACCTATTTAATCAGCCAAGCAGCAAAAAAACATGTGGATGTGGCATTGTCTGGCGTGGGTGGCGATGAGCTGTTTGGTGGTTACCCGCGCTATTTAGGTTTGAAGTGGCATGAGAAGTTTCAAGGGCTTCCTGCAAGAAATATTGCGCTTAAAATGTTGGAAAGCTTGGGTGACAGTGCATCCAGTCGCAATTTAAGAGGGCGTTTACGTCGTTTTCTACAAGGTTTGGATGATTCACCCTCAGATGCTTATCGCCGTTGGACTTCAACCACCGATGCCGGGTGGTCTGATATGTTTCATGGTATGCAGCTCTCACAGCCTGAACATGCTTGGCAAAATGCATCACAAATTGCAGGTGGGCTTCAAGGTCTGATGCAATCTTTTGGTGTGGTCAATGGTGCGATGATTGATGATGTAATTCATTATGTGGGTGATGATTTATTGGCAGTGGGCGACCGCATGAGCATGGCAAATGGCTTGGAATTGCGCGCACCATTATTGGATGCGGGGTTATTCTCATTTATGGCAACCTTGGATGATAGTTGGAAAGTGGAAGGGTTGCCGTGGCAAGAAAACCTTAAAGTGTTGCTCAAAGAAATTACAAGTGACTATTTGCCAAAAGATATGGTGTATAGACCCAAACAAGGCTTTATGGCGCCCATCAAACATTGGATGAAAGCGGATTTTAAGGATGATATTCAAGCCATGATTGTCGATAAACCTTTGGCTGGTTTGGTGCGGGAATCTTTTGTGCAAGAGCAGTGGCAACGCCATCAAAAAGGTGAAGATAAATCGGATATTTTGTGGGGCTTGTTGCTGATGAACAGATGGATGCAGAAGCATGGTTGGAGGTTTTAGGCGATGGGTAATTATAAAAAGGTTGGTCGTATAGGTTTGTTATTGTTAGTGGTGGTTTCCTTTGGAAGTGTACTGGTGGCAGAGCCTCATAAAGGTGATGGATTTTCGATATCAAAAGAAAGTGAAGAATATATTCGTGTGTTTGCAAGCCTACGAGAAAGTGCAGGAGTGCCACAGTATTTTGTTTGGAAGAGTGAAAGTGGAATGACCTCTGAAGCTTTATCTCTTAAGCGGTTGTGGCAAGGTGTGAGCCTTTCTTTAATTGCGAAAAAAGGGAAAGTTCTTTTTTTAGGAGATATTGGAGTTGATGCTCATGTCATATCTGATGATGTTTATTTTTACACTCAAGAAAACGAATGTAAATCAAAGGTAGTGAAGGTTTATGAATATGATGATAGTGCTGGTGATGGTCAGCTTGCAAGTCGAACTTATGAGGTTGACTTAGGCGAGGAGTCGCCTTGCAGAGGAAAGAATGCTTTAGTCTCATTTGTTCATAAAAAAAAGACTGTTGTGAAGCGCTTATTTGTGCAAGTCAAGATTAATGAAAAAGAAGTAAAAAGAGTACTTAAGAAAACAAGCAATGAACTTATTGGACTAGAGGGTCTTGAACCCAAGTTGTCTAAAGTTGAAAGTTTGGAAGGAGATGCTTTTTATATAGCTCTCTATCAAATACCAAACTTGTTTGTGAATAATCAATACAAGGTTGTATTTCGCTATAATAAGGAAGGCTTTGAAGTAATTTATGTGGGACATGTAGGTGTAACACGCAGCGATTATAACAGTGAGTATTGGCAGTCAGAAAAGCGTACGGATTATTATTCTGGTGATGGCTGGTCTGAGGAGAGTATTTCAGATGTAATGACAGACCTAAACGACAATGGTTTTCCTGAAGTGATACGAACTTTTAGTGGTTGTTGTAGTGGGCAAGTTAAACTTGTTGAGCTAAAAACAAATGTCGTTGTAAAGTTATGGGAAAGTTATAGCAATTAACGAAGTTAAGTTCCAAAGGGAGAAGAATAAAAGGGCCCTGTCCCCTTTTAAAAAATTATGAGTAAATGTGTATTGATGGTGGCAGATGTATCGGCGGAAAGTGTGCATGGTGGGGCAGAGCGTATGCTGCATCATCATTTGCGGGCATTGGTTGATGCGGGTTATGAAGTCACCATGCTGACACGTCAGCCTTCACCAGATGCAGAGGTGTGCATTGCGTTACCGCAATTTGGTATTCAGGAATTTCGTTTTCCTTTTTCTGGGGATAAGGGTTATCAAGGTTTGAAAGAACTGAAATCAGCAGCCAAACAATGGTGGAGGCATCATCAGAATGAGTTTGATGTGGTGGTGAGTGAGCAGCCCTTTGTGATGTGGGCATTGCTTGAGGCGGGGTGCAAGTTGCCGCGTTTGCAGGTATGTCATTCGTTGGCATGT
>JALUHL010000183.1:1547-8147 GCA_027053695.1 Ghiorsea sp. | reverse complement strand
CGAGAATATTCGATTAAGCATTGATATGGAGATGCAACAAGTCGCCGCCAAAGCATTAAAAGGCAGAACTGGTGCTGTGGTGGTGATGGATGTGCATACGGGCGAAGTATTAACGCTATTGAGCATGCCAGGATATGATAGCAATAAATTTATTACAGGTTTGTCAGACAAACAATGGAAATCATGGTTAGAGGATGAGGAAAAACCTCTGCTCAACCGCACCACACAAGCGGCATTCCCTCCTGCATCAACCATGAAGTTGGTCACTAGCTTTGCAGGATTGGAGTATGGAGCGCGGTTGGCTAAAGGTAGTACACAATGCAAAGGTTTTGTGGAGCTTGCAGATAGGAAATTGCGGTGTTGGAAAAAAAGAGGGCATGGCAAAGTCAACCTGCATGATGCGATTGTGCATTCATGCGATGTTTTTTTCTATGAGCTTGGTGATGAGTTGGGCATGTTGAAGATAGCAAATACCGCGCGTGAATGGGGGTTTGGTGAGAAAACAGGTATTCACCTTCCACCAGAATCTAGGGGTAATGTACCGCAAGAGCGCCACCCATCGGGAAGACATTGGTATAGAGGCGAGACCATGATTACAGCCATTGGCCAAGGTTCGATTACGGTGACACCATTGCAAATGGCGCGATTTTCTGCAGCGGTTGCCAATGGTGGCAAGATTCTCATCCCACTTCTTGAGGCGGGTAAGCCAGCTAAGGTGGTGCGGGAATTAGATGTGGATAAGGCCATGCTTAAAAAAGTGCGCCAAGGTATGCGAGATGTGGTAGCCGACCGCAAAGGTACGGCATATTGGCAGTTATCGCGTGCGCATTGGACAGTGGCAGGGAAAACAGGAACTGCGCAAGTGGTGAAGATGTCGGATGATGATAAGCGCACTTTTTCTGATGCAAAACATCACCAAGACCATGCTTGGTTTATGGGCTATGCGCCATTTGATAAGCCCGAAATTGCCTTTGCAGTCTTTATCGAAAATGGTGGGCATGGGGGAAGTGCTGCAGGGCCTGTGGCAAGGGCTGTGGTTGATTTTTGGGCGGATAAGATTGATGCACAGCGGGATGCGCAACGGAATGCACAACGCAGGCAACAGCAAGCGGAGCAACCTTAATGGATACGTTAAGAAAAATGGATCGCATACTGTTGTTTTGCCTATTCTTTTTAGCCTGCATTGGTATGGCGACATTGTATGCTGCGGTGCATGCTGGGGATTTGTCGGTATGGTATAAGCAAGGCATTTATTGGTTGGTGGGTGGCATTGCGTTTTTGGTGATGTGCTTTGTACCATTGCGACTGATTGGTTTGATGGCGTGGCCAGTTTATTTGATTGCGTTATTGGCCTTAGCGCTCACGCCTTTCATTGGCGATGTGCATATGGGCGCTAGGCGCTGGTTAGACTTAGGCGTGGTCAACTTACAATCATCTGAACTGATGAAATGGGCATTGTTGCTGGTGTTGGCGTATTGGTTTTCTATGCGTGAAGCTTCATCCATTAAAGATTTAAGTGTGGCGTTATTGTGTACCATCATCCCTGCGGGGTTGATTGTGATTCAGCCCGATTTGGGCACCACTCTAGTGCTACTGCTTGCGGCCATGGCTGTGATTATGGTAGCTGGATTTCCATGGAAATGGTTTGTGGGTTTGTTGGCAGTGAGTCCTTTTGCAGGCTATATGCTGTGGCAAAATATGCATGATTATCAAAAGGGGCGCGTATTAAGCTTCTTGAATCCAGAGTCTGACCCTTTGGGCAAAGGTTATCACGTGATTCAGTCATCGATTGCTATTGGTTCAGGAGGGCTGTTTGGCAAAGGTTATTTGCAGGGCAGCCAATCACGTCTGCATTTCTTGCCCGAGCAGCATACGGATTTTATTTTTGCCGTATTGGCTGAAGAAGGCGGTTTAATCGCAACGGTAGTCTTGTTCCTTTTATATGCCACGCTGATTTCGCGTATTTTAATCATTGCTCTGCGTGCGCATACACGTTTTGCAGGTTTACTCAGCATAGGTATCGCGTCTATTTTCTTTTTGTATGTGTTCGTCAACATTGGCATGGTTTCAGGTATGTTGCCCGTGGTGGGCGTACCCCTACCGTTTATCAGTTATGGTGGCTCCGCATTGTTGAGCATGTTGCTGGCTTTAGGTTTGGTGATGCGCGTTGCTATTGAATCGCATGGGCAGGTGAGCTGGCAGAGGCCGGGGAGTCCACTTATTTAAGTATCTTTGGGCAGTTTGTATGCAATGATACTGGTTGCAACCAAAATAAAAGCACCCAAGACTAACATCGCACTTGTTGCAGGGATGTGACTGCTGACCGACCAAGTATATAAACCCGTTGCGACAAGCATGGCGATGTTTTCAAAGAAATGTTGCACAGCAACCGCATGACCACTACCTACGCTTTGATGCCCAATATCTTGGAGCAAGGCATTGATGGGTACGACAAAAAGTCCACCACATAAGCCTGCGATAAACAAAAGCAGACGCGCGTTATTGATGTCTTTGGTTAACATCAGCAATAAAATAGATAGGCCTAAGCCATAGGCAGCCATTTGCGTGCGCTTAAGCTTGTGCATGGGGATAAGTTTGGGTGCTAAAAGTGCGCCGCAGGCAATGCCCAAAGCAATGAATAGGGTGAGCAATGAAATGTCTTCGCTGGTGGTTAAAAGCAGGGTGACAGGTGCCCATGCGATGATAATCAGGCGCAGGGTGACGGCGGATGCCCAGAATAGGCTGACACCAAAGGTTGCAAAGCGAGCGGATGGGGTTTGTAGTAAAGTGGATATGGTTGTCTTAAAACTACCCAAAACACCTTTGTTTTCTTTGGGATGCGCTGCAGGCAAGGGGCTCATCCACATGGCGATGAAGGCAGACAACAAATAAACCACCAATACGCCAATCAGTGCGAGAAAAATGGATTGGTCGGCTACTTTTGCGCCCACCACAGTGCCCAATAAAATTGCCACAATGGTGCTGCCCTCTATCCAACCGTTTCCTTTCATGAGCGCATCTTCGCTTGTGGTAAGCTCAGGTAATACACCATATTTTGCAGGGCTATACATGGCTGCACCCACACCGACTACGGCATAAGCCAGCAAAGGCTGAACATGAAAAATCATCATGGCTGCGCCAAGGGCTTTGATGATATTGGCGAGCATCAATACTTTGGGTTTGGATGTGGTGTCGGCAAATGTGCCCACCCATGGCGCAAGCACGACAAAAGCAACCAAAAAACAGCCTTGAAGTGCTGGAATATACCAGTCACCGCTAAGCGCACCTTGCATGACCATAGCCACGGCAACAAACAGAATGGCATTGTCAGCTAGTGCGGTTAAGAATTGGGCAAGAAGAAGCTTTTTGAGGTTGTTATTCATCTTTTGGCGCAAGCATTTTCTCAGCTAAAGCTTGGGCAGCAACATAATGGATTTTACCCGTGCCCAGAAGCGGCACTTCAGATACATAAAGGTATTGACGTGGTACGCACAATTCACTGGTACCGTGCTCATGTGCACATTGAATAAGCTCTTTACGATTCGGTTTTTCAAGCGTACTCATCAGCACAACCTTTTCACCTTTGCTGGCATCAGAGAATGCAAGAGCGATATGCTCATGGTCTGGCCAGCAATGCCTGCAAAGCTCTTCCACAGCCGTTAAAGAAATCATCTCACCTGCAATTTTGGCAAAGCGTTTGGCGCGACCTTGAATGCTAAGGAAACCCTCATCATCCATAGCTACAATATCACCCGTATCATACCAGCCATCTTCCAGTGGCAATAAAACACCGGGGTTCTCATGCAATAAATAACCTTTCATCACGTTGGGTGCTTTCACAAATAAACGGCCACCTTTGCTGATGCCGGGCACATGCTCTAAGCGATACTGCGTACCTGGCATAAGCCTACCCACAGTATGTGTTTTGTAGTTGGTGGGGGTGTTAAAGGAGAGTACGGGCGAGGTTTCGCTGGCACCATAACCCTCAATAATACGAATGCCAAATTTATACATCCATGTATCGCGGGTTTCATCTTGAAGTTTTTCTGCACCAGCGACTGCATATTTCATGCTATGGAAATCATAAGCATGGGCATGTTTTGCATAAGCAGATAAGAATACATTGGTGCCAAACAAAATGGTGGCATCAATATCATAAGCCACTTCAGGTATAATTTTATAGTGTAAAGGAGAGGGGTAGAAGAATGTTTTGATGCCATTGAGTGTGGTGAGCATAGAGCCTGCGGTTAAACCAAATGAATGGAAGAATGGTAGCGCATTTAAGCAAACATCCTGAGTGTTAAAAGGAATGCTGGCGTTGATTTGTTCGATATTAGCCAAGATATTTTCATGCGATAGCGCCACGCCTTTGGGAATACCTTCTGAGCCCGATGTGAACAGGACGACAGCAGTATCAGAAGCATCAATATTTTTTATCAGGCGCTTGATACCTAGGCTTGGAAATTTTGCCATGAATAAGCCTTTAAGCTTATGAAAAAGAGATAGTTTCTCACGCAAGTCTTCTAAATAAACGACCTCTGCTTTTTTCTCTATGGTTTCAATCAAGTGTTCAAGTTCACCAGCTTCGATAAACTTTCTGGAAGTGAGCACGGTTTGAATGGTTGCTGTTTCTAATGCTGCGGTTGTCGCACTTTCACCCATGGTGAAATTGAGTAAGGCAGGCACAGCCCCTCTGGCTTGCATGGCAAAAAAGGTGATGTAACAACCATTGGCATTGGGCAGTAATAGGCCTACTCGCTCACCTTGTTTGATAGATTTGGGAAGAAGCTGTTGCAGCACCATAGCGCGCGTAAAGATATCGCTATAAGATAGGGGGGTACGCTCTAAATCTTCAATAATTTCATGGTCTTTCCCATGCACTTCAGATGCAAGAAGCAGGCTATCCCAAAGGCGCATTTTATAATTGGATGTTTCAAACAGCATATCACGCATGATATCTTCTAAAGCTTGTGCACCCTTTTTGCGGCGCTCGCGGCTGGTTAAACCATCTTCTAAATCAAGCTTACGAGCAGGCAAGATATCCAAGGTTATTTTGGGGAAGTTACGAATTTTTAATAGCCCTTGCATACGCGAGAACGGGGTAAACTGTGCGCCATTGATGCGGATGGGTAAAACATAAGCATCGGCTTTATCGGCAATCAGAGAAGGGCCAGGATATATCTTCATCAAAGAGCCCGTGTTGCTGATGCGTCCTTCAGGGAAAATGACCACTTTATGCCCTTCTTTGACATGCTGAATCAATGTTTTCATCGCCATGGAATCGCTGGGGTCAACCGAGAAAATGTGCATGGTGCGTTTGATGGGCGACATCCACCACTTATCATAATACTTGCCGTGAATGCCAAAGCTGATGGGGCCAGGCAAAAACAAACCCAAGAGCATGCCGTCGAGGAAAGATATATGGTTGGCAACGATGAGTGTGCGTTCCCCGCTATCTTTAAAGTTTTCTATACCAGAGACGCGAACGCCATACAGTAGTTTGAATAGAATTTTGGTAAAAAACATAAGTAATCTCATACGTTGCTCCTAGGGGATGCTGTAAATTTTTGAATTAAAGTATGGGCAATATCTTGGATGGCTTGCCCATCATCACTGAGTTTGTCATTGTTATATAAGCTACAAATGCCATGCACGCCTGCCCAAAAAGCTCGGGCTTCTATAGCGATGGCTTGTGTGGAAGCACTTGGGTTGAGCAAGGCAAATTGTGTTTCTAGTAGTTGAAATAAAAAGCTGCGTTTCGCATAATAATCTTGTGGCGCATCTGCTGGGTTGGGGAAGCGATGCTCAAATAATGTCAGCCATAGGTTTTTGTTGGTTATGGAAAATTGGATATAGGTTTGAGCAATCGCTTGTATAGCATGTTTAGGAGAGCTTTTACCTTCAATGGCTGTGGTCAGCGATGTATGTAGTTTTGTGAGGGTATTGAGATTGACTTCAAAAATAAGAAAATCGATGTTTTTAAAGATATTATAAAGTGTGCCTACCGAGCAGCCAATGGACTTGGCGACAAAGCGGGCATTTAAGCTGGTTAAGCCGCCATTTTCGATACGTTGTGTTGCGGCCTGAATCGCTTGAGCGCGTAAGTTAGCGTGGCGTTGCTGCAAATTAGCCCTCCTCCTGAACTATGTTCACCTGAGAGTCAAACCATATGAACATCGTTCACTTTGTCAAGAGTTACATTTATCACCGTGACAAAGTTGTTGAAGATGTCATGCTTCTTGCTGCATGAGCGCAGTATTACTGGTGCTATATTTATAGAATGGAGAGGGTGTATAATGATGAGAGTAGTATTTTTAGCTATGGTTATGGCGTGTTCACTGCTTATTGCAGAAGCAGGCTTGGCCAGTGAGAAGGTCAATATCAACACAGCGAGTGCGAAAGAGTTGCAGTCGGTGAAAGGTATTGGTGAGAAAACGGCGAAAGCCATTGTGCAATACCGCAAAAAGAACGGCAAGTTTTCTAGTGTGTCAGACTTAGAAAATGTGAAAGGTATCGGTGAGAAAAAGCTTAAGAAGCTTAAGGGCAAACTCAAGGCAGGAAAAGGCTCATCGAAGTCTAAGGATACTAAAAAAGCGAAAA
>JALUHL010000183.1:0-1537 GCA_027053695.1 Ghiorsea sp. | reverse complement strand
AAAAAATAAGTCTTTTAAATCTTTAGGAAAGCAGGTCTAATTGGCCTGCTTTTTTATTTTATAGGGGTTTGATAGATGACAGGTTCAGTTCAGCAAGAGATTAGCCTTTATGACCTTTGGCAAATTTTGGTTAAGCAAAAGAAAGCCATACTGTATACTTGGCTATTATGCATATTCATTGGTGTTGCTTATGCCTTCTTGGCTACACCCATATATAAGGCTGAATCTTTTTTACTTCCCCCTAGTGGTAAGGATTTGCAGCCTCTAAATATCCAAGTTTTGCAGTCTTCAGTCCGTTCAGACCGTTCAGTGTTAGCCTCTAGTTATAAATCAGATAAGGTGTATGATTTATTTGTCCAAGACCTAAAATCCCGTTCTAATAGGAGGGTATTTTATGAAAAACACCACATTGCGAAAAAATTAGGGATTACTGAGGGTGATGATATAGACACGTTTTTTGAGAAAAATTTTAATGAATTACTCACTGTAAACAGAAATGTGAAAAAGAAAGAAGAAGCAGGTTTTGTGTCTCTTTCATTTGAAGGAGAATATCCCAGTTTAACAGCAAAAATTGTTAACAAATTTATAGAGGATGTATCGACCAACCTAGCTACGAACTTGGTTTCTGAGGTTAACGGTAAGGTGGGTGGGCTAGTCCGCAGTATTCATGAGCAAATTCAGGGTAAAAAGAAAGTTGCAAAAGCACGGCGTGAAGATCGAATCGTTGCTCTTCAGGAGGCGCTGCATATTTCGCAAGCCTTGAATGAGCAAGATCAAAGCATTAAATTGGGCAGCGTTGCTGTAAACACCGACGAAATGCCACTATATTTGTTAAGCCCTGATGCACTGAAGGCTGAAATAGATGTTTTAAAAGCAAGGAAAGATGATGCGCCCTTTATTGAAGGGCTTAGGGATTTACAAGAGCAACTGGCTTCATTGGAAGGAATAAAAATTGAAGTTAATAATGTTCATCCTGTATTTATAGACCAGAAGGCTATTGTTCCTGATGAGCCTGAGAAGCCAAAGAAAAGATTGATTGTTATTTTAAGCGCGTTGCTGGGGTTAATGCTTGGTGTGATGATTGCTTTTATTAAATCTGCGGTTGTAGAGAAAAGAGATAGGAAAAGTTAATGAAAAATAAGAAGATTGCTGTTGTTGGCTTAGGTTATGTGGGCTTGCCCTTGGCTTTAGCTTTTGGGCGGGTTATGCCTACAGTTGGTTTTGATGTGTCAGAAGAAAAAGTTAAAGCGTATAAGCAAGGTTTTGACCCAACTGGCGAAATGGAGACTGAACTTTTTATTCAGGCATCTAATCTGGATTATACGACCGATGCGAATGCTATCAAACAGGCAGACTTTGTGATCGTAGCTGTGCCTACGCCTGTAGATAATGCACACCAGCCTGATTTAACGCCAGTGATCCGGGCAACGGAGACGGTGGGGAAGAGCTTAAGGCAGGGTGCAATTGTTATTTTTGAGTCAACGGTTTACCCTGGGGTGACTGAAGATGTTTGTGTGCCGATTCTGGAAAAAGAGTC
>JALUHL010000182.1 GCA_027053695.1 Ghiorsea sp. | reverse complement strand
GAAAACTATCTTGCCAACTTTATCAACGCAGTGCAGATATTTTCCTAGGTGTGCCATTCAATATCGCATCTTATGCGTTGCTCACCATGATGATTGCACAGGTATGTGATTTGGAAGTGGGTGACTTCGTGCATACCTTTGGCGATGCGCATTTGTATTCCAATCATGCCGAGCAAGTGGAAACACAATTGGCGCGCAGACCTTTCCAGCTCCCCACCATGAAACTTAACCCTGATGTAAAAAATATCTTTGATTTCAAATATGAAGATTTCACTTTGGAAGACTATCAATGCCATGATGCTATCCGTGCTCCGATTGCAATTTGATGAGTTCCTATGCTTTATGATGTTTTAGATATGAAGGCTGAGCGATGACTGAACAAGACGACTTGGTTGTTTACCAAACTGATGATGGTGGTATTGCACTTAGGGCTGATGCTGAGCAGGAAACAGTGTGGGCAACGCAAAAGCAGATTGCAGGTATTTTTGGTATAGACCAATCTGTGGTTTCTCGGCATATTCGCAATATTTTTAAAAGTGGGGAAGTTGATGAGAAAAGCAATATGCAAAAAATGCATATTGCAAACTCTGATAAACCTGTAGGTTTTTATTCGCTTGATATCGTCTTGGCAGTGGGTTATCGCGTTAACTCTGTTGTCGCCATATCTTTTAGAAAATGGGCAACGACAACACTCAAACAACATATTACTCAAGGTTATACCATCAACCCTAACCGTATTACTCAGAATTATGATGCTTTTTTACATGCTGTGAATGAAGTTAAAGCTTTGGCGAAAGATAATAAGCAGCTTCAAACGGATGATGTATTGGCATTGGTTACAGCCTTCGCGCACACATGGTTTTCCTTGGCATCTTATGATGAAGATAAGCTGCCTAGCCAAGGCAGTACCCAAAGCAGCATTGAGTTAGAAACTGATGAATTATACGAGGCAGTTGCAGTATTAAAGCAAGACTTGATAGCGAAAGAACAAGCCACGGCACTGTTCGCACAGGAAAAGAAAGAGCATAGTTTGCAAGGTATTGTTGGTAATATTTATCAATCTGCTTTTGCTGAAGATGTGTATGCCACATTGGAAGAAAAAGCTGCCAATTTGCTTTATTTTATTATCAAGAATCATCCGTTTAATGATGGGAATAAGCGAACGGCTGCTTTTGCATTTATCTGGTTCCTACAAAAATCGGGCATTCATTTTAGAGGTAAACTTACGCCTGAAGCCTTAACATCGATCACTTTATTAATTGCTGAAAGTGATCCGGCAAGTAAAACACGCATGATTGGGCTGGTTATTTTATTGCTTACAGGCAAAGGGGAATAGCCATGCTTTATGATGTATTTAATGGTGATGCAGATGGTTTATGCGCTTTGCATCAGTTACGCTTGGCCGTACCCGTTGATTCGGAGTTGGTCACAGGGGTAAAGCGGGATATTTCTCTGCTTAAGCAAGTGCACGCCCAAGCGGGTGATGAAATTATTGTGCTGGATATTTCGCTGGACAAGAATCGCGATGCCTTGCTTGCAGCTTTAGATGCAGGCGCAAAGGTACGCTACTTTGACCACCATTTTGCTGGCAAGATACCCAAGCACCTAAGCTTTGAGGCGCATATCAATACTGATGCTAATGTATGCACTAGCTTGTTGGTGAATGATTATTTGAAGGGCGCGTACTTGCCTTGGGCGGTGACGGCGGCGTTTGGCGATAACTTGTTTGATGCGGCGAGAGAAGCAGCAAAACCATTAAACTTGAATGATGAACAGCTTGGACTGTTGGAACACTTAGGAACCTTACTCAACTATAATGGTTATGGCGTGACTTTGGATGATTTATATTTTCATCCGCAAGCTTTGTATCAAGCCATCAAACCTTTTGAGAACCCATTTGATTTTATTGCACAGGCAAAGGAATTTAAAGTGTTAGCAGATGGTTATGCAGCGGATATGCAAAAGGCAGAGCTATCAGAGAGCATTGTTCTCGATGATAAGTATGCAGCATTGATGATGCCTGATGAAGCATGGTCGCGCCGCGTATCAGGTGTCTATGGCAATGCTTTGGCGAGAATGTATCCAGATAGAGCCCATGCTTTGGTTACACGCATGGATAATGGGAACTATAGAGTGAGTGTGCGCGCACCATTATCGAACAAAACAGGTGCAGATGAATTGTGCATGACTTTCCCCGCAGGTGGCGGACGTAAGGCTGCGGCAGGTATTAATGATTTGTCGCATAATATGTTGGATAATTTTATCGCAGCATTTAAGGAAAAATACGCATAACCATTTAATTCTAACTTGGAAGGAAATGAGTTTCGCTCAAGAGCCCACCACCACTTGTGATTTAAACATTAATAATATAAGGGGCTGTCCCAGATAACTAGGCATTATTTTTTGTAACCCATTGTTTTAACATAGATAATTGATGTTTTGGATTAGAGTAGTTAAAACGCCACTCACATTCCTTCAAAAAGTAATAAAAATGTTG
>JALUHL010000181.1 GCA_027053695.1 Ghiorsea sp. | reverse complement strand
GTATTTTATCAGTTCTAACTGTTTATTTCTGCTTATTTTACAATGCTTTATGTACATCTGATCACCTTAACTTTTTAAAAGTCAGGTGTCAGCCCCTAAAATTCTTGCGACCAAGGCGACTGGTGCAGCAAAATAGCAGCGCTATTTGCAAGACAGACAACAAAGGTATCGAGAATTTTAGACTTATTTTAAGTAGTATGCCCGTGTTTCATCTGACTAACCTGATGAATCCTGTTGGCAGGAAATGCCAACTGCTCCATCAAATAATCTTTTAAAGATTGTGGGTAATCCGACTTATCCAAAGCCGCTTGCATGCATGTTAACCATGCTTGCGCATCTTCGGCTGTGATTTTAAGATGTTGATGTGCCATGGGGATGCTAACACCACCATATTTCTCAGCATAAATGCGCGGATCGCCCATCCAGCCTGATAAAAAGTAAACTAGCTTATCTTTTGTCACTTCCAAATCATCAGGATGCATATCACGGATATGTTTAGCTTCAGGCAAGGTGTCCATAGCTTCATAAAAGTCATTTACCAAGGTCACCAGCCCGTCATGGCCGCCTACTGCTTTGTATGTTGTATCTTCAAATCCGTATGTATTATGCATAGTCCTACCCTAAACGTGGAATAAAGGCGAAACATACATGACAAGCTAACAAGCTGCGAGTATCTTGCTTTTATTATCCATTTAAGGAGTTTGTATGTTCACTGTAAGCCAGCTTGCCAAACGATGTGGTGTTACTGCTGAGACTGTACGCTATTACACAAAAAAAGGGCTGCTAAAACCTAGCAAGAACCCAAATAACAACTACCAAATCTTTGCCTTGGGTGACATACAAAAACTACGCTTTATCCGCAAAGCTAAGTTGCTAGGCTATACACTCAGCGAAATTGAAAATATCTTGAATCATAGCATGCAAAAGAACTCACCATGCCCCATAGTGCGCGAATTTATACAACGCCGAATCAAAGATAATCGCCAAAAGATAAAAGACCTCATTGCGCTACAAACTAGGATGGAAAATGCACTCAAAGACTGGGAAAGCAAACCCGATGGTATGCCTGATGGCGGTTCAGTTTGTCACCTTATCGAATCATTTTCAGAAGAAACTTGACCTAAGTGTTACCCATAGGTTTTACTGTTAGCCACTCAGGAGTGATGTATGCCGAAGAACCAAGAAATAAGATTATCAATTGAAGGCATGGGTTGCGCCTCATGCGTTGGTAAAATTGAGAAAAAACTTGATGTTTTAGATGGTGTTGTGAGTGCCAATATCAATTTGGTGGATAGAACAGCACGGGTTGAGTCTCGACCCGATATTTTAGAAGCTGACATTATTGATGCCATTGAATCGGCAGGTTCATATCACGCCAAGGTATTGATATCTGCTGATGATGAATCCAAGAAACATGAAGCCGAAGAAGCGCACCTTCAATATCGCATCAAGCAAAGCATATTAGCCATCATCACAGGCTTTCCACTGATGGCAGCCAGCATGCTCCATCTGCTCCCATCATTAGAACAACAAGGTATTTGGCTTGTCATTGGTGTCGCAACATTGGCTGTGATGGCTTATTCAGGCTCGCATTATTTCAAAGGCGCATGGAATGGTTTAAAGCATAAAAATACCAGCATGGACACGCTCGTTGCCATGGGTACAGGTGTAGCATGGCTTTATTCTATGGCTGTGGTGCTGATGCCAAGCCTTGTGCCTGAAGCCAGTCGTCATGTGTATTTTGAAGCGGCGCTTATCGTGATTGCTTTGGTGAATATCGGGCATGTGTTAGAAGCCAGAGCCCGAGGCAAAACCAATCAAGCGATTGAAAAGCTGTTATCCCTTCAAGCCAAAACCGCACGTGTGCTGCGCGATGGCAAAGAAATCGACATTCCCATCGAAGAAGTGGTTGCAGGTGATGTGGTTCGTGTGCGCCCCGGCGAGAAAATACCAGTGGATGGCAATATTATTGAAGGCGCATCATTTGTGGATGAATCCATGCTTACGGGTGAGCCCATGCCTGTATCCAAAGCCCAAGATGATGAAGTGATAGCGGGTACCATGAACGATAGCGGCACTTTTCTTTATACGGCAACCCGCATTGGCGCTGAGACTACGCTTGCACAAATTATCGAAACAGTTCGCCGCGCTCAAAGTGCCAAACCCGATATTGCACGCTTGGTGGATAAGGTCGCATCCATCTTTGTGCCTGTGGTTTTGTTGATTGCTTTAACCACTGCCCTGTTTTGGTGGTTTGTCATGGATGACACAACCCTTGCTTTGGTCACCAGTATGAGTGTGCTTTTGATTGCTTGCCCCTGCGCTTTGGGATTGGCAACACCCATTTCCATGATTGTGGGTATTGGTAAAGCAGCCGAATACGGTATTCTGATTCGCAAAGGCGAAGCATTAGAGCGCGCGGCACATTTAACCACTGTGGTTTTAGATAAAACGGGCACGATTACCCAAGGCAAACCGCAAGTCACCGATATACAAA
>JALUHL010000180.1 GCA_027053695.1 Ghiorsea sp. | reverse complement strand
CGAACATGCCAATTATGACCATGCAGCCTTGCGCAATCGCCAGCATAACCTCGCAGCTGATGTGCAGCAGAAAAGTGGGTTTCAATCATCAATTCATAGCGTGGCATGAAGGTTACGCCTTCACCTTGGGTAAAAGCATGGCAGCAGCAACACTGCGCCCTTCCCCAACCAAGATATTAAATGTGCGCGCAGCAGATAAAGAATCCATGCATTCATAACCCACATGCAAAGATGCCAAATAATCCATCACTTCTTCGCTTGGGAATGCTGTGCGGCGGCCTGTGCCAATCACCAAGACTTCGGGCGTGTGGGATTCTAACCACTTAAAGTCTTCCACGCTTGCCTTGCTGATATCCACTGCAAGCCAAGGCGCTACAATCCTGCCTGCATTAAAATATAAGCTGGATTCAACCCTATCTTTACCCAGCTGAAAAAAATCATCACCATAGGTATGAAATAAGCGTTGACCACTTTCTAAACTTGGCGTGATATCACCTTGCATGGCTGTGCCTAACATAGGTTTACGGACGCTCTTCTAATGCTTTGAGCTCTTCTTCAGACATTTCAAACTTGCCTTCCAATGAAAGCATAATCGGAGATGCAATAAAGATGGATGAATATGTACCCACAGCAATACCAACCAATAAGGCAAAAGCAAAGTTGTGAATCACTTCACCACCAAAGAAATACAGCGAAAAGACCACCAATAGCGTGGTGAACGAGGTCATCAACGTGCGTGATAATGTTTGGTTAATCGAATCATTGCAGACTTCAACTTCATCTTTGGGGTGTTTGGTCTTTTTATTTTCAGCAAAGTTTTCACGGATACGGTCAAACACCACAATGGTATCATTCAGCGAATAACCCAATACCGTGAGCAGGGCTGCAACCACAGACAATGAGAATTCCAGCTGCAGCAATGAGAATACACCTACCACAATAATAATATCATGCAGCAATGCCGCATCTGCGCCCAAAGCAAAGCGCAGCTTAAAGCGGAACATGACATACAAAAGAATGCCACCAAGGGTGTAAATCACAGCCCACATGCCTGATGCTTTGAGCTCTTCACCGACTTGAGGGCCTACAAACTCAACCCTACGCATTTCGACTTGGTCTGCGCCAAAGGTATCGCTCAAAGCATCAAGGATAGCTGTGCTGATGGTTGAGGCTTTAACGCCCTCTTGGTTTTGCACGCGAATCAAAATCTCTTCAGGAGAGCCAAACTCTTGAATCACAGCCTTACCATAACCTGCTGGGGTAATGGATGAGCGAATATCGGCGATGTTGGTTTGTTGATGAAATTTTACTTCAACCAACGTACCACCTGTGAAATCAATGCCCAAGTTCAAGCCTTTGAACATGATGAGCGCTAAAGAAGCCAGCAAAACAACGGCGGAAAGTGTCAGCGCAATTTTGCGTTTACCTAGAAAGTCTATGTTAATATCGGGGCGAATCAGTTGCATCATAAACTCCTAAATGCTCAATGTTTCAATTTTTTTCTTGTTGCGATATGCCAAATAAGTAATCGCACGGGTCACGACAATTGCGGTAAACATCGAAGCTAAAATACCCACGCTCAAAGTTACGGCGAAGCCTTTGACTGGCCCAGAACCAAATTGGAACAACACAATGGCTGCAATCAATGTGGTGATATTGGCATCCATAATGGTGGAAAAGGCTTTGTCATAGCCGCTATCAATGGCGGATAATGCAGTTTTACCTAGGCTTAACTCTTCTCGAATACGCTCAAATATAAGCACATTCGCATCCACCGCCATACCAATGGTCAGCACAATACCTGCAATGCCGGGAAGCGTTAGCGTTGCGCCAATCATGCTCATGGCTGCAGCAATCAATAAGATATTAAAAGCCAAAGCGATATTGGCAAATAAACCAAACAAGCGATAATAAACAATCATAAATAGCAATACGGCAACAAAGCCATAAATGATGGAATTTAAGCCTTGTTCAATCGAATCCGCGCCCAAACTTGGACCAATCGAGCGCTCTTCCACCACTTCAATGGGCGCAGGCAATGCGCCAGCACGAAGCACAATGGATAGGTTCTTAGCTTCGGTTGGGGTGAATGAGCCAGTGATTTGCGCTGTACCGCCTGAGATACGCTCTTGAATCACAGGTGCAGACTGCACCACACCCTCAAGCAAAATCGCAAAGCGTTTTTTCACATTCTCTTTGGTTAAACGGTCAAATTTACGACCACCCTGATTGTTGAATTTTAAAGAAACCGCAGGCTGATTGCTTTGCGAATCAATGGTGATGCGCGCCATGGCAACATCTTTACCCGATAATTCCGTGCGCTTCTTCAATAAGATAGGGCGACCATCGGCAAAATAGGCAATCATGTCCCCTGCTGGAATCCTGCCTGCAACAGCAGCATCCAAATCACCCTTTTCATCCACAAGTTTAAAGTCTAACTGTGCAGTTTGACCAATAATCAATTTTGCCCGCGCTGAATCTTCATAACCTGGAATTTGCACCAATACC
>JALUHL010000179.1 GCA_027053695.1 Ghiorsea sp. | reverse complement strand
CACCCGTTGCTAGAATCACATGTTTGGCAGCAATGCTAAATACGTCACCTTCTTCGGGTAAAATATAAGCACCCAAACATTGGTTTTTTTGATTAAAAATGCCCAGTTTATGGGTGGTGATTAAATCTACCACCATATGCCGTTGTAGGCATTGGATATTACTATTGTTTTGCACATGTTTAAGTAAAGTCTCACCAATGGCCTTGCCTGTAGAATCTTGCACATGGGCAATGCGGCGATGCGAATGTCCACCTTCGCGGGTTAAGTGGAGTTCGCCATTTTCAGTATCAAAAGGTGTACCCAAGTGTAATAATTCTTCGACCATATCATGCCCACGATTCACCATTTCACTAACCACATCAGCATGACAAAGCCCTGCGCCTGCTTTGATGGTATCTTCAATATGACTTTCTATGGTGTCTTCTTTGGTGATAAACCCTGCAATACCACCTTGGGCTTGAAAGGTATTGGAATCAGGGAAATCAGCTTTGTTCACCAAACAAACTTTGCCGTGGTCTGCCAAGCGATGCGCAGCCATCAGCCCCGCCGCACCACTACCGATAATCAGGTAATCGCACTGGATATTTGTCGTTTGGGATGGGTTAGTATTGGATGGCATGGGCGGAGCATAAACGTGAAACCAGGGGATTTCACCTGAAAAGTAGAAGTTTACAGGATGTGGAGGGGTGATTAAGGTTTCAAAATGAAGGAAGTTCTTGGTATGATAGCAGTAGCCATCACATGGATTGCCTTTCTGCCCTATATCCGCTCCATACAACATGGTGAAACCAAGCCGCATGTTTTTTCATGGGTGATTTGGGGTTTAAGCACTTTTATCGTGTTTCTTGGTCAAGTGGCAGATGGTGGCGGGGCGGGCGCATGGGCGATTGGTGTATCAGGCATCATCACCACTTATGTGGCATGGCTTGCCTATCAGAAAAAGGCTGATGTCCAGATTACCCCAACCGATTGGGTATTTTTTACACTCGCCTTATCTGCCTTGCCTTTATGGTATATCCATGACGATCCATTATGGACGGTGGTGATTTTAACCAGCATTGATGCTTTGGGCTTTGGCTCAACCTTTCGCAAGTCATATCACAAACCTTTTGATGAGCAGCTTGGCTTTTATGTGTTGATGACCACGCGCAATGCAATAGCTATCGCGGCACTTACGCATTATTCTGTCACCACCGTGATTTTTCCAGCGCTTACAGGCTTCTTAGGTTTGCTCTTTATTTTGATGTTGCTTGTGCGGCGCAAGCAAGTGGGGCATGGTTAGCTGATGTTACGATTAGCTCGTCATGCCCGAGTACTTTTATCGGGCATCCATCAAGTGAAGTATGGATCCCTACCTTTGCGAGGATGACGGTATAGGCAGTATTAATGCTTGAGTAACTATAGGAAGCGTGATGGTTGAGCGAGAGAGGATACTCGTATGGGTATGATATAAGGGAGAGGCGATGAGAGTTTTATGGTTGGTCATCTTTTTTACTGTGCTGATTTGGTCAGGCATTCATCCCAAAGACTATTTTACTTGGTTTTTAGAGGTTGTGCCTGCATTGATTGGTTTGGTGGTGATGGCGTGGACATACAAAACTTTTCCGCTTACGCCTTTGGTATATACCCTTATCCTTATTCACTGCATTATTCTTATGGTCGGCGGGCACTACACTTATGCCGAAGTGCCACTGTTTGACTGGCTGGCAGAGGTGTTGGATTGGCAGCGCAATAACTACGACAAAGTCGGGCATTTTGCCCAAGGATTTGTGCCTGTGATGGTGGCAAGAGAGATTGTGATTCGCAAAGGTATTATTCCATTTCCTGCATGGCGAAACTTCTTTATCGTCTGCTTTTGTTTGGCGTTTAGCGCGTTTTACGAACTCATCGAATGGTGGGTAGCTATTGCTTCGGGAGAAGGAGCGGAAGCCTTTTTAGGTACACAAGGTTATGCGTGGGATACCCAATCGGATATGGGTTTTGCATTGCTTGGCGCAATTATGGGTTTGATATTTTTAAGCCGCCTGCATGATAAGCAGCTAAAAGCACTTTAGTATTACCTCACACGTCATACCGAACTTGATTCGGTATCCACTTAGAGGAGGGTTAAATAAGTATACTGTCCCCGAATTCCTTAATTGTTTTGGTGAGCGTATGAGCAGTTTTTCCTAGTTCATTACCTGCTGCCTTTGCATCGGGGTTATCTCCAGCAACTTTTATGATTTCCCCAATAGTTGTAATAACTTCTTTTGATGGATTGCCTTGATTATCTTCATTCATGAAACCTCTCCTTGTTCAATTTAGGTACTCAGCGATTAGATTACCTGCTGCCTAATTTTTGGGTCAGCCCAAGCCTAAGCTAGGTTGGCGATAAGATTGATTTACACTTACACCTCTACCCGAAACTCGATTTTATCATCCAAATTGGAGGTGATGACTTTGCATATACCATGCCCAGGGTTGGTCTCTTTGGTGATGGTCACCAAATCATATTTGGACAAAATCTTTAAATCATTGTT
>JALUHL010000178.1 GCA_027053695.1 Ghiorsea sp. | reverse complement strand
ACTGAAGGTAGTAATGATGGTGGTTATACAACCAAATCAGAAACAGCATTGACCAACCAAGTTGCAGGCAACCTTTCAAGTAAGATTTCTTACTCAGTTGCTAACAACTCAAAAGCACCAACGACTAAAGCCTCGGACACAGTATTGGCGGCATCTTTGGTATATTCATACTAAGTTAACTTAAACCATTAAGGGGAAAGGGCGGCTTAGGCTGCCCTTTTTTGTGCCTGCGTCCTAAAACCCTATAATATGTATATCGACAAGGCGTAAGGCCTTGTTAAGCTTTCCACTGTTCTATTTGGGGGAGGAGGAAAGGTGCCAGCGCAACTGTTATCATCATTAGCCAAACTGTTACCTGCATCTGCATTACTCACCTCTGAGGAAACGCTCAGGCCTTATGAGTGTGATGGTTTGTCGGTGTATTGTGGTCTTCCTCTTGCCGTTGCTCTGCCTGAAACCCTCGAACAAGCTCAATCCATTATCCAATTATGCAAACAATATAACACACCAGTCATTGCTCGCGGTGCAGGTACGGGTTTGGCAGGTGGCGCTATGCCGACCAAAGATGCCGTGGTGTTGTCTCTCGCCAAGTTTAATCAAATCCTTGAAGTTGATGCGGATAACCAAACTGCAACGGTGCAACCTGGCGTGCGTAATCTTGCTATTTCTGAAGCGGTGGCAGAGCACGGGCTTTATTATGCGCCAGACCCATCATCGCAAATTGCATGCACCATTGGCGGTAATGTCGCTGAAAATTCGGGCGGTGTTCACTGCTTAAAATACGGTTTGACGGTGCATAATGTGCTGGGTCTTAAATTTCTAACCATAGATGGTGAGTTGATTGAGCTGGGTGGCAAAGCTTTGGATGATGCAGGGTATGACCTGCTGGCATTGTTGCATGGTTCGGAAGGTTTGTTGGGTGTCATTGTTGAAGTCACGGTCAAACTGTTGCCCAAGCCTGAAATGGCTCAAGTGTGCATGGCGATGTTTGATGATATTGAAAAAGCTGGGCAAGCCGTATGCGATGTGATTGCGGCTGGCATTGTGCCTGCGGGGCTGGAAATGATGGATAATCTGGCAATTCAAGCCGCAGAAGCTTATGCGCAAGTCGGTTATCCCACGGATGCCCAAGCCATTGTATTGTGTGAAGTGGATGGCACAGAGCATGGGGTCAACGATTATATTGAGAAAGTAGAAGCTGTGCTTATTGGGGCAGGGGCGGTGGAAACGCGTATTTCACAAGATGAAAAGCAACGCTTGCAGTTTTGGGCAGGACGAAAGGCTGCATTTCCTGCGGTGGGGCGTTTGGCACCCGATTACTATTGTATGGACGGGACGATTCCTAAGGCACGTTTGGCAGAGGTGTTGAAGCAGATTGCGGTATGGTCGGATGAATTTGGTTTGCCTGTAGCCAATGTATTTCATGCAGGTGATGGCAATATGCATCCTTTGATTTTATATGATGCCAACAAGGCGAGTGAGCTTGAGAAAACGGAAGCCTTTGGCAAAAAAATATTAGAATTGTGTGTGCAAGTGGGTGGTACGATTACGGGTGAACATGGCGTTGGTGTTGAGAAACTGGATGCTATGTGTGTTCAGTTTGGGAAAGCGGAATTAAGCCAATTCTTTGCCATCAAAGATGCGTTTGATAATGAGCGTTTACTTAACCCAGATAAGGCAGTGCCGACACTGCATCGCTGTGCAGAGTTAGGGCGTATGCATGTACACAACGGAGAGCTACCTCATCCTGAATTGGATAGATTCTGATGCCTGATATATCGGAAAAACTACAGCAGCAAGTCATGCAAGCTTATCAGCATGAAACACCTTTAAACATTATCGGTGGCAACAGCAAAGCATGGTATGGGCGCAAGCCGCAAGGTGAACCGTTGCATGTAAGCGGGCATAGTGGAATTGTGAATTATATGCCCAGTGAATTGGTGGTAACCGTGCGAGCAGGCACCAAGTTATCAGAGATAGCAGATGCTTTGGATAAACATGGGCAAAGGCTGCCTTTTGACCCACCGTATTTTGGTGAAGATGCAACCATAGGTGGCACGGTAGCTAGTAACTTTTCAGGGCCGCGCAGGCCTTATGCAGGCTCGTGCCGAGATTTTATGTTGGGCTGTACTATGCTTAATGGTAAGGGTGAAAAGTTGCATTTTGGTGGCGAGGTGATGAAAAATGTGGCGGGCTTTGATGTATCCCGCTTGATGGCTGGAAGCCTTGGTACATTGGGTGTATTGCTTGATGTGTCATTTAAAATATTGCCACATCGTTTGGCAGAACAGACGGTAGTGATTGATGCAGGTTTTAAGCAAGCCATAAAACTGATGAACCATTGGGCTGGTACGCCTTTGCCTGTGACAGCCATGTGTGCAGATGGTGATATGGTTTACTTTAGGATTTGTGGCACACCATCTTCTGTGGCGCGAAGCATGCAAGAAATAGGCGGTAGTATTTTCGATGATGGTAAAAACTTCTGGAAAGATTTAAGGGAACATCAACTGGATTTCTTT
>JALUHL010000177.1 GCA_027053695.1 Ghiorsea sp. | reverse complement strand
AGATATCACTTGAAGTAATCTCTGTATCTATATGTAAATAAAGGATAATATCTGATTTTGTATTTTTACTGCCCAAATTCATCTGCTTGGCACGCCCTGCTTCGCCTTGCTTGCAAACAAGGCAAACAAATCCTGCATCCTGAATCAGCTGCACCGTGTTATCCTTGGAACCACCATCGACAAAAATAAGCTCATCCACAGCAGGCTCTTGAAGCGATTTTAAGGCGCTCGGCAATGCTTTCCCCTCATTTAAGACAGGAATCACGATAGCAAGGCTTGGAGAGCCCTTATTTTTCAAAACTTAATTTTTAACCTGAATTGGGGTCCAACCACTACCCTCTTCTCGGAAATTGGTGATTTGACCGCTCCATGCTCGCCCTGCCATGGCAATCAACTGCTGCCCATACATATACAAGCGAATATCAAACTTAAACGACTTCTCATCAATCTCAATGCGACTTGCAGGCACAAGCTGCTGCATCACCGTGGTATTCGCATCCAATGCGTCAAAGCGTTTGCGGCTCATGCCCTTTCCAAGCAGCACACCTTTACCACCATGCCTTGCTGCAGGTTTAAATACCCACTGCTTTCGCTCTGCCCAAGCTTGGTCACGGTCATATTCAGACAATAAATGCGTCTCGGGCACAACAGCATGAATCAAACCTTGTTTATCTTGCGGCAAAAATGATAAGAAGCCATCGCGCCACCAATCTACCATTCGATTTTTATCGCCAATCAAAGCATAACTTCTGGGATATGGATTAAGCGCAACTTGTTTATTCATCAATGCTTGGCGAATATGATGCATAGGCTCTGATTCCAAGTAAAAATCGGTGTGCCGATTATAAATCATATTCACTTTGCTGCCCTGAACATGCAAACCATCGCTTTCAAGCCTTAAATCTTCAGGGCTTACGAGACTGACTTTGCGCCCATCCTTCTGCAAAAGTGCTGCATAGGCCTGCATTTCAGGAAGCATGTATTGCTGCTGAATATCTTCATCCATGATGGCTATAGATTGCCACGAAGCGTCGAACATTTGCAATAAACGCGAAGGTAAATCGCCTTGCATTTCAGCATGCTCAGCCTGCGGAATCCAGCCATCATCCCTTTCCCACAAACCACCCGCATTATTGTTGATTTCTATAAGCTTAGGTCCAGTATCAGTCAAATGAAAATCATACCCCATCAATATGCTGGGTTGCTCAGGCTTTATATTTGCAGTCTCTGGCAGCTTTAATGCCAAAGCTTTTAGGTATTGCGGTTGATTTTGTAATGTTTCAATGGTTCTTGAGAAAGAAAGCATGGTCTCAAAATCAGTTTGAGAGATGCATACAGGGGTTTGCGTGGCTAAAGTCATGCGCCCACCCTACCCAATTTTTTCCTTGCCGCTAATATCGCAGCCATGAACATACCATCATTGGCCAGTATATCCTTAACAGAACTTCAAGATTGGATGAAAGCGCAAGGGCTGCCTGCTTTTCGCGCCAAACAAGTGTTGGACTGGCGAAACAAAGGTTTGCTTGATTTGGATGCCATGAAAAACATCCCCAAGCAGGTCAAAGAAGTATTAGCTGAACACATACAAGTGCAACCCTTAACCTTGGTGAGCAAACAAAAATCAGAAGATGGAACACGCAAATATCTTTTTGCCTTAAACCGCGAAAATCAAAGCCTAAAACATATTGAAAGTGTACTTATTCCTGAAAAAGAGCGAGGAACAGTATGCATATCCTCACAAGCGGGCTGCGTCTTGGATTGCCCATTTTGCCATACGGGTACGCAAAAATTTGAGGGGAACTTAAGCGCTGCGGAAATTGTAGCCCAAGTCTTGGCGGTGAAAGCTGATTTACTGGATGACCCCATGCTGCCTGAGCTTCACAATCAAGTGACGCATATTGTATATATGGGTATGGGTGAGCCACTTGCCAATGAAATGGAAGTCTTTGACTCCTTAAACTTATTGATGGCAGAGGATTATTTAAAGCTTTCTCGTCGCCGTATCACCTTATCCACCTCTGGATTGGTTACGCAAATTGAACGCTTAGGGCAGGATTCACCCGTAAACCTTGCCATATCACTGCATTCAGCCATCAATGAAAAGCGAAATATACTCGTGCCCATCAACCAAAAGCATGATTTAAGCAAGCTGCGCAAGAGCTTAAACACATATCCTTTAGCCAAAGCTAGGCATATTACATTGGAATATGTGATGTTAGCTGGTGAAAATGATGGTCAGGAAGATTTGGATGCCTTGGTGCAGTTTGTGAACCCTGAGCGTGAGCGGGTGAACTTGATTCGCTTTAATACTTATCCCGGCAGCGCATATCAAGGAAGCTCGACAAATGTCACCAACGAGTTTGCAAAGTCCTTGATTTCTAAAGGTATTCGTGCAACGGTAAGGCGCTCTCGCGGCGATGATATTATGGCTGCGTGTGGTCAGTTGAAAACAGCAAAGGGGCATAGTTAATGCAGCGCATAGGTATCATTGGTGGTAGCGGATTGTATGAAATCGATGGTA
>JALUHL010000176.1 GCA_027053695.1 Ghiorsea sp. | reverse complement strand
ATACGGAATCTTATGTGCATCGTATTGGCCGTACTGGCCGTGCAGGTCGTTCTGGCGAAGCGATTCTGTTTGTCGCACCACGCGAGAAGCGGATGTTGTATGCCATTGAGCGCGCAACCAACCAAAAAGTTGAGTTGTATGTGATGCCATCGGCAGATGAAATCAATGACAGACGTATTAGTGATTTCAAACAGAAAATCACGGATACTTTAGAAGCAGGAAATTTAGACATCTTCACGAAAATTGTGGAGCAATATGAAGAAGAACATAATGTGCCTGCCCAAGAAATTGCAGCGGCACTAGCGAAGATGGCGCAAGGGTCTGAGCCTTTATTACTTAAAGATATGCCTAAAGTTCGAGGTGGGCGCGACCGTGATGAGCCTAGAGATTTGCGTTCCCATGGTGGGGAGCGAGAATACCATGATAAACCGCTAGCTGCGGGGTACAGCCGTTATCGTTTGGCTGTTGGCTCTGATTTGGATGTGCGTCCTGCGAATATTGTGGGTGCGATTGCCAATGAGGCGGGCATTGAAAGCGAGTTTATCAATAATATCGTGATTCGTGATAATCATACCATGGTCGATTTACCCGAAGGTATGCCAGATTCTATTTTCAAAACTTTGCAGAAAACACGTGTGGCGGGCAAAGCTATTGAGCTGGAACAAGTTGAAGTTGAGTTTGGTGGCGGAAGTGATAAACCGCGCCGTAACTTCCGCGGCGGTGGCCGTGGTGGTAATAGAGGTGGTCGCAGTGGCGGTGGACGTGGTCGTGCAGGTAATGACCGCAGGCGTGGCGGCGGTGGCTCTGGTGGTGGCCGTGGTCGTGGTGGTCCAAGACGCGGACGTTAAAGGCTAGTTATTTTAGCTACGGATAAACGCAGATAAAGTAGGGTGTATGCATTTGTCATTCCCGCGTAGGTGGGAATCTACAATGTTTGGAATGACATGTTCTTTTTATTCTTTGTGTCTTTGTGGGTTATTTATATCCTTTTGAGTTCTCTGTGGTTAATGTTTTTCTTCATTTTTTGTGCGAACAAAAAACGAAGCAAAAAAGTCGCCCTTAATAGCTGCGTGTATCCTCACCAAAGCTGGAAGTCGGGCGCAAAACAGAGCGTGTTTTGCTTATTTCCCTTCTTCCATCTTTTGCTCGGCGAAGCTATAGCAGGGGAAAACTCGTCATTCCTGCGAAAGCGGGAATCTACAATACTTGGATGTTCTTTTTATTCTTTGTGTCTTTGTGGTTTATTATCCTCTGCGGAACTCTGCGGTTCAAAACGTATCTTTTCACACGTGGCTTGTTCCTTGCGGTATGCGGTTAGGTGAAAATTGTTCGGTTTTTCTATATGTTTTGGGTTCGTGAGGTGAGCCATGAAATATAACCAGCTTGGAAGCAGTGATTTAAAGGTATCTGAAATTTGTTTGGGCACCATGACCTTTGGTGAACAAAACACTGAAGAAGAAGCTCATGCCCAACTAGATATGGCTGCAGATTATGGGGTAAATTTTATTGATACGGCTGAAATGTATCCCGTTGCCCCACGCGCCGAAACACAAGGGCGAACCGAATCGTATGTGGGCTCATGGCTAAAAGAGCAGCAGCGAGATAAGTGGATTGTTGCCACCAAAATTACAGGGCCATCACGCGGCTTTGAATGGATTCGTGGCGGCCCATGCATCACTAAAGCGCATATTGATACTGCGATTGAAGATAGTTTGGCGCGCCTGCAAACAGATTATGTTGACCTCTATCAAATCCATTGGCCAGACCGCTATGTGCCTATGTTTGGCAGCACCAGCTATGATATTCATCAAGCGCATGAAGCCATAGCCATCGAAGAACAACTTCAGGCATTAGCTGGTTTGGTGGATGCAGGTAAAGTACGGTATATTGGTTTGAGTAATAAAACGCCTTGGGGTGTGAGTGAATTTAACCGTTGTGCTAAAGTATTGGGTTTGCCGCATATTGTGAGCATTCAAAATGCATATCATTTGATGAATCGTACTTTTGAGGCTGGGCTTGCTGAAGTTTGTGCGCATGAAAAGGTGGGATTATTGGCTTATAGCCCACTTGCCTTTGGGCATTTGACGGGTAAATATGTAGATAATCCGCAAGCCAAAGGGCGGGTGACGCAATTCCCGCAATTCACCCAAAGATATAGTAAAATCAATGTGGCAGAAGCCGTGCAGGCATACACAAAAATTGCCAGAGATGCAGGGCTTACGCCTGCGCAAATGGCATTGGCATTTATACGTTCACGTTGGTTTGCAGCGAGCACCATCATTGGCGCAACCAAGCTGGAACAGCTTAAAGAAAACCTTGAAAGCACGGATGTTGTGTTGACTGAAGAAGTCTTGGCTCAAATTGAGCAGGTGCATCAACAATACCCTAACCCTGCACCTTGATATATGTTCACAATAATTTCTTTGGGGCTGTCCCAGATAACTAGGAAAAGTTATCATGAGGGGCAGTATGAGAAAGAGTCGATTAAGCCAATATAAGCAGATGAAACTGATAGAACATTTTGTATCAGGCAGTACGGCAAGATGTGC
>JALUHL010000175.1 GCA_027053695.1 Ghiorsea sp. | reverse complement strand
AACGGTAAGGCGCTCTCGCGGCGATGATATTATGGCTGCGTGTGGTCAGTTGAAAACAGCAAAGGGGCATAGTTAATGCAGCGCATAGGTATCATTGGTGGTAGCGGATTGTATGAAATCGATGGTATAGACATCATCGATGAGCTTGATATCGATACACCCTTTGGCAAACCATCCGATAAACTCACGCTTGCCACTGTATCTGGCCAAGAAGTGGTATTTTTACCTCGCCACGGTAAAACGCACAGTATCCCACCTCATAAAATCAATTACAGAGCCAATATTTACGCCATGAAACTGGCAAATGTATCGCAAATCATCTCCATTTCTGCTGTGGGCTCCTTGCGCGAAGATATTGCTCCTGGTGACTTTGTGATTGTGGATCAGTTTATCGATAGAACAAGAGAGCGTGCTTCCACTTTCTTTGATGGCCCTGTGGTTGCACATGTATCCATGGCAAACCCAACATGCCAAACATTGCGTCAAAGCCTTATCCAAGCTTGCCAAAAAGAAGGCATTACAACGCATGAATCAGGCACATATATAGTGATGCAAGGCCCACAATTTTCAACCCGCGCTGAATCAGAGCTTTATCGCAGCTGGGGTATGGATGTGATTGGCATGACCAATATGCCAGAAGCTAAATTAGCCAAAGAAGCTGAGATTTGCTATGCTACTGTGGCCATGTGTACCGACTATGATTGCTGGCATGCCCATGAAGATAATGTGTCTGTGGCTTCGGTGATTGAAGTGATGCAAAGCAATGTTAGCCAAGCAAAAGTGATGCTGCTAACATTGTTAAAAGCTTTAACTACACAAGATTGTACTTGCCATCATACTTTAGAACAGAGTATTTTTGCAGACTTAAAAGCGCAAGATGATGCAAGCTTGCGCCCTATTTACGCATTGGTGAAACGATTTTTATGAATATGATGAAATATATACTTTTAATAGCTTCCATAATCAGCCTTAGTGCTTGCCAGAGTGACGCTTCCAAACGCTTGGATGAAGATGCAACTAAACGCGCTCACTTACACTACCAATTGGGTCTGGATGCTTTGCACAAAGGTACCGTGCCCAAAGCGTTTGAAGAGCTTTATATTTCCGATAAAATCAAACCCAATCAGCCAGACACCTTAGATGCGATTGCTTATGCTTGGCGCTTACGCGGCGACAACAAGAAAGCAGAGCAATTCTATAAAAAAGCCATTAAAGCGGATGCGGGTTCTAGCACTTATAACAACTATGGCAGCCTGCTCAATGAATTGGGTAAATATGATGATGCCATTAAAAACTTAACCATTGCCTTAGAAGACCCCAGATACCGCAATCAATCCCTAGTTTTTGTCAACCTTGGTGATGCTTATATGGGCAAAGGCAACCTTGAAGAAGCCGTAAAAGCATACCGTAAAGCCAAATTGCTTTCGCCCGCTTGGACATACCCTGAACTAAGAGAAGCAGCAGCTTACACCACATTTCATCGCCCCAATTATGCACAAGCCCTTTATGAAACTATTTTAAGAAGAGAGCCTGCCAATCAACCAGCCCTAGCTGAACTCATCGCGTTGCTTAAAGGCAAGGGTCAGGACAATTTATTGCGCACCTATATCAGAGCATTTATTAAAGCTAACCCTGATAAACTGCAACAGGCATGGGCAAAAGATGAATTGGCTCTACTTAGGACGAGCAAATAGCATGACACAAGATGAACAACTGAACACGGAAATCGATGACAGCACCGCAGTCAAAGAGGCTTTGCAATGCGAGATTGGCATGAAGCTCCAGCAAGCACGTGAAGCAAAAAACTTCAGTCCTGATTACATCATCAAAGAGCTTAAGTTTAGCAAAACCTTTCTTGAAGCCTTGGAATCAGGGCAGTGGCATAAAATGCCTGGCGAGGTTTATGCGCTTGGCTTTTTAAAGCAATATGCAAAGCTTCTAGATTTGGATGTTAGCCAAGAAACCGAACGCATTAAAAATAAAAATTTCGAGTTAACGACACCACTTACCTACCCTGATGCAGCTATATCCCCAAACCGAAAATGGGCAGCAATTGCAGTTGTTGTTTTCATCGTACTCATCGTTGCAGTAAACTTCTTTGGCTCTGATGAAAAGCATTCTATACAAACATCTGATAACGAACAAATCGTAGAGCAAACTCAAACAGCAACAAATAATAATGCACTAGATTTAGAAGCCTCAGCCACAAATGATGGCTATGCGCAAAACCTTCAAGCTGAAAGCATACAAGAGTCTGCACCAGTAGTTGTTGAGCCCATAAAAAAAACCTATTCCTTTTATGCTGCCACCAATGATGTCTGGCTACAAGTGTATGAAATGGTATCGGATACAGAAAGCAAACTGCTTCGTGAGGTACTATTAAAGAAAGGGCAGAGCTTTAGTATTATTGATACCCCAGCAAAACTTATACTCACTGCGGGAAATCCGCGTTCCTTAGAAATTTTAGAAGGTAATCAGGTCTTGTTTGCAGCAGGAAGCTTAGGTGAAGAAGGAAAAGTTTTAAAACGTTTCCCCATCAATCCATAAACTAGCTCATCAT
>JALUHL010000174.1 GCA_027053695.1 Ghiorsea sp. | reverse complement strand
CACATCAATACCCGCACCTTTATTGCAGATTTAGAACGTGAATTGATTAATTCTGGTGAGGTTGAATTTGTCGCTTCGAGCACGGAGCGAGGTGAAGTTCGAGCTGAGCGTTCAGACCAAGCGGCGAACGCCAGCCGAAGCACACAAAACATCGCAGGCGAAGAAACAGGCGCTGATTTTATGTTAAAAGGTCAAATCAATACGATTTTTGATGCAGCTAAGGATAAACAAGTCAAATATTATCAAGTGGATTTAACCCTAATCAGCTTAAAAGATAATCGTAAAGTTTGGCTGGGTCAGAAAAAGATTAAGAAAATTATTGAAACAGGGCGTTTTCGTTAAGTTTTAATTTTCATCCAACCCATCATGAAAAAGCCTTATATTGTAGGGCTTCTTCTGCTTTTTCTTTCAGGGTGTGCGAGTTATAGCTCAAGCTTTCAACGCATTGAGTCGCTGCTTTCCCAGCAAAAGCCACAAGAAGCGCTATTGGAGCTAGAAAAGCACCCTGCAAAAGGTGCGGATAAGCTGCTGTATCTCTTGGATAAGGCGATGCTGCAACGCATGAATGGCTTGTATGCTGAGAGCAATGCATCTTTTGAGGAGGCCAAGAAGGTCATCGAATCCCTTAAAGGTACAAGCCTTATCGAACAAGCAGGTGCGCTCACCATCAACGATAATATGATGAGTTATGAGGGAGAAAGCTTTGAGCAGGTGGGCATACATTTATATGAAGCCTTAAACTATATCGCTTTAGGTCAGCTTGATGAAGCTAGGGTGGAAGCTTTGCAAGTGGATGAGCGCTTAAAAGCTTTGGCAGAGGATAGCGGAGATTCTTGGGTTGAAGATGCCTTTTCACGCTATCTTGCAGGGCTGATTTATGATGCGGAAGGTGAAGCCGATAATGCGATGATTTCGTATCGCAAAGCTTATGAGGTGTATCGTAAACAAGGCAAAACATTGGGCGTGGCTGCTGTGCCACGATTCCTCAAGCAAGACCTTTTACGGTTGAGCAAGCAACTTGGGCTCATGGATGAGTTTGAAGGCTACAAAAAACTGTTCAAAGATGTAGCAGAAGCACAAAACGACCGCGAAGCAGATATGGGCGAGGTGGTTTTATTATTGCATGCAGGACTTGCGCCGATCAAACGCTCGCAAAGCTTATTTATCAATAGTGATGAAGGTGTACCCGTGCGTATTTCATTGCCTGTGTATCAATCGCGCCCAACTGTGGTGACAGGGGCAAAGCTGAATATAGATTCAACTTCGCAAGCTGCAGTGTTGGTGGAAAATGTTGATGCCATGGCCAAAGTTTCTTTGGAAAGTCATAAACCAGCGATGGTGGCAAGGCTTGTGACGAGAGCAGTTGCTAAAGCTGCGCTATCCAACAAGGCAGAGCGGCAGGGTGGGGAGCTTGCAGGCTTTTTGGTGGATGTGGCTGCCTTGGCAACAGAAACAGCAGATACCAGAAGTTGGTTAACGCTGCCCAAACATATCTATTTATCGCGTATAGCTTTGCCTGAAGGTGAATACCCTGCATCGCTGACGCTGGTGGGTACGCAAGGGCAGACTTTGACAGAGATAGATTTAGGCACCATACATATCAAGCCAGGGCGCATGCTTTTTATTGATAAAACTTATATCCCACCTTTGCCATTAAGGCGAATGATGTGAATCCGGAGTGAGTATGTATTCTGAAAATCATGCAAAACATAAACCTCGCATTGGTTTAGCGCTAGGCAGTGGCTCAGCGCGTGGCTGGGCACATATTGGTATTATTCGTGAATTAGAAGCTATGGGTATCAAAGCTGACGTGATTTCAGGCTGTTCCATCGGTGCGTTGGTGGGTGGCGCGTATGCCAGCGGCCATTTTGATGCTTTGCAAACATGGGTTGAAAAGTTGACATGGAAAGACATTGTCAGTTTCTTGGATATGTCGGTGATGCGTGGCGGCGCTATTCGCGGGGAAAAGCTTTTGGATTTTGCACGCCAGCATATGCAAGAAAAGGATATAGAAGATTTGCCTATGCCTTTTGCTACGGTAGCCACAGACTTAGAACATGGTCGAGAAGTATGGCTCAAAGAAGGTTCGCTTTTGGAAGCTATTCGTGCATCTATCAGTTTGCCAGGGCTGTTTACGCCCGTCAAAAGAGGAGATAGATGGTTGGTTGATGGCGGTTTGGTTGATCCTGTACCTGTGTCTTTGTGCAGAGCTATGGGGGCAGATGTTGTGATTGCAGTGAACTTAAATGCTGACCTTGTTGGTCAACGCGATAAGAAGAAACCTGCGGTAAAAGCCAGCAAGAATACTTTGTGGGATAGGGTTCCAGAGGCTTGGAAAAGTGAATTAAGCCAGCGTAAGCATGCATTGATGCAGCAATTGTTGGGGGAGCAAGCTGAAGCCCCGAGTATGTTTGAAGTGATGTATGGCTCACTAAATATCATGCAGGATAGAATTACGCGCAGTCGTTTGGCAGGCGACCCAGCGGATATTATTTTGGAGCCGCGCTTGGCGCATATTGGATTGATGGATTATGATAAATCAGAGGATGCGATTGCTGAGGGAAGGCGTAGTGTGC
>JALUHL010000173.1:6744-8440 GCA_027053695.1 Ghiorsea sp. | reverse complement strand
TAATCAAATCCAACCCAACATTCTCTGCTCTTGCGATGGCTTCATCACGGCTTAAAACGCCAATCTGCTCTCCATCATGTCCAATCACGCGAACTTCTACCGCTTCAATATCATGGTTTACTGCTAATTCTTTCTTAGCGATAAGTAACTCCTTCCAATGTTGCTTCTTTTTTCAAAATGCTATGCCCCACTATTGGTACTGATTTGTCATGTTTTGCATCTCAACAATCCATTCTTCCACAGTTTTTACACCCAACACATCCCCTTCTCGGGTACGCACAGACACAGTATTTTCCTCTTTTTCACGCTCACCAACCACCAAAATGAATGGTACACGCTGCAAGGTGTGGGCGCGCACCTTATAGCCGACTTTCTCATTACGCAAGTCCGATTCTACTCTAAAGCCTGCAGCCTGCATTTTTTCGGTGATTTCCTGAACATAATCAGCTTGTGAATCCGAGATATTACACACCACCACTTGGGTTGGCGCTAACCAGAATGGGAATTTACCCGCATGTTCTTCAATCAGAATGCCAATAAAGCGCTCAAGCGAGCCCAAAATAGCCCTGTGCAACATCACAGGCACATGCTTTTTATCATCCGCGCCAATGTATTCTGCATCAAGGCGGCCAGGCATAGAAAAGTCCACCTGAATGGTGCCGCACTGCCAAACCCGACCCAAACAATCCTTGAGTGAAAACTCGATTTTAGGGCCGTAAAATGCACCTTCGCCCGGGTTTAAGCCATATTCAATATCTTTGGCTTTTAATGCCTCATGCAAAGAAGATTCCGCTTTATCCCACTGCTCATCTGTACCCACTCGTTTTTCAGGGCGGTCAGATAAAAAGATAATCACTTCTTCAAAGCCAAACTTCTTATATGTTTCATAAACAAGGTCAATAAATGTCCCAACCTCATCCTGAATTTGCTCTTCTGCGCAGAAAATATGTGCATCATCTTGCACAAAATTACGCAAACGCATCAAGCCATGCAAAGTACCTGATGGTTCATTGCGGTGGCATGAGCCAAATTCAGCCAAACGCAGTGGTAAATCACGATAAGAATGCAAGTTTTGATTGAACACCTGAATATGACAAGGGCAATTCATGGGTTTAATCGCATACTCACGATTTTCTGTGCTGGTGGTGAACATATCCTCACGGAACTTTTCCCAATGGCCAGATTTTTCCCAAAGCTTTCTATCCACAACTTGCGGTGTTTTAATTTCTTGGTAACCGTTGTCACGCATGATGGAACGAATTTCATTCTCTACCACCTGCCAAACATTCCAACCTTTAGGATGCCAAAAAATCATGCCCGGCGCCTCTTCTTGAAGGTGGAATAAATCCAATTGTTTCGCCAATTTTCTGTGGTCACGTTTTTCAGCTTCTTCCAACCTATGCAAATAAGCTTTTAAATCATCTTTGCTTGCCCAAGCTGTGCCGTAAATACGGTGAAGCTGCTCATTTTCAGCATTACCTTCCCAATATGCGCCCGACACCTTCATCAATTTAAAGTGTTTCAATTTGGATGTGTTAGGCACATGTGGGCCACGGCAAAGGTCAGACCATTCGCCTTGTTTATAAAGGCTTACTTCTTCGCCTTCAGGAATGC
Source organism: Ghiorsea sp. (assembly GCA_027053695.1). Taxonomy (GTDB): domain Bacteria; phylum Pseudomonadota; class Zetaproteobacteria; order Mariprofundales; family Mariprofundaceae; genus Ghiorsea. Next base: position 6,826 of record JALUHL010000173.1, on the reverse strand, counting down.
GCCCAATCAGCAAGGCTTTATATTTTTCGCCTATATTCTCAAAGTGTTGAATCGCATCATCACGCGCCCAAACTTCACGGAC
>JALUHL010000173.1:0-6734 GCA_027053695.1 Ghiorsea sp. | reverse complement strand
AAGTCATAATAAAAGCCATCTTCAATCACAGGACCAATAGTCACTTGCGCAGAAGGGAATACTTCCTGCACAGCCATGGCCAACAAATGCGCGGTTGAATGGCGAATAATATCTAAAGCTTCATCGGATTTTTCAGTAATCAAGGCAACACTATCACCATCGGATAAGGCATGGGATAAGTCCACCACTTCATCGTTAACTTTGGCAGCAATTACTGCTCGAGCCAAGCCTTCACCAATATCTTTGGCTAAATCAAATGCATTTGCGTTGTTTTCTAAGGTTCGTGTAGAGCCATCTGGCAGTTGGATATTCATAAAAAAGCTCTACTCCTTGAGTGATATAAATAAATGGTAGGCTCGGGCGGTTTCGAACCGCCGACCCCCACCATGTCAAGGTGGTGCTCTACCCCTGAGCTACGAGCCTAAATCCCTATTGGTTAACCTAAGCTAACCAATAGGTTGCGCATTGTATGAAGAAGTCTGCACAAGGCAAACTTATTTATTCTTGAGATTAAATACACCTGTCCAATCATCGGGTGGCGGCGTATGCACATAACCTTTAAGCCGCGCAATCATCACTTCATAAAGGCCATCGTGTGGGCTCATGGCATAAAGCTTGGTCATCATTTTCAAAGCTTCTTTATAATCGCCGTGTAGCATCAAGCTCCACGCTTTTTCATACGCACGATACTCATGCTGCTGCTCATCGCTCATATCATTGCGCATTCCCATAGGCTGATACAAATCCACAGGTTGCGCTCTACCCACCACGCGAACCCTATCAATAAAGCGCGCTGAGATATGGTCGCGAACCTCCATGTAAGTATCTTTACTCATTAAAATAGGTACACGATATGCTTTACACACTCCTTCAAGCCTTGCTGCAAGGTTCACATGGTCACCCATCATGGTGTAGTTCATGCTGTTTTCCGTGCCCATATTACCCACAACCATAGGCCCACTATTCACGCCAATACGCACATGCACTTCAGGTAAACCTTCCGCTTTCCATTCTTCTCTAAGCTCTGCCAATCTTGCCTGCTGCCTAAGGGCTGCAACCACGCAACGCAAGGCATGATCATCCATATCCATGGGTGCGCCAAAGAATGAAATAATGGCATCTCCTTCATATTTATCGATGGTGCCATTTTCTTCCAACAAAATATCACTCATGGCCGTTAAATAACGATTTAAAAAGGCAACCAGCTCTGCAGGCGTCAACTTCTCAGAGAATGTCGAGAAGGATGCAATATCAGAGAAAAATGCAGTTAAGTATTTCTCTTCACCGCCCAATTTCAATGCATCTGGATTCTTCGATAAATTTTCCACCACAGACGGTGCCAAATAATGCGCAAAGGCATCATGAATAAATGCACGCTTCCTTGATTCTACAATATAACCCAGCAATGCTGTAGGCACAGTGGTCAGCAAGACCCCTACAATCAAGAAGGTTTCTTCAATCCATAAATAATATTCAGAGAACAACCATTGTGAAACCACAACAATCAACACGGGGAAACCAACAATCACCAAGCCTTGCACCACGGGTGTACGCCCATGCACCAACCAACCTGCGAAAAGACTTAAGAAAAGCACGAGCAACAGCTCAATCACTTCAACTGAGGGTGGCCTCCTTAGCTCCTCATTGTTTAAAATATTGGAGATGGCAACGGCATGCGCTTCCACACCGGGAAACACAGGGTCAAAGGGGGTTGCTCGAATATCCAAAACGGCTACGGCTGTTACACCAAATATAATAATTTTGTCTTTAAGCTCATCACCTTTGAGTCGACCTTTGAGGATATTTGCGGCTGAATAGTGAGGAAATGTTCCGCCTGGGCCATAGTGGTTGAGCAGCATGCTTCCTGAAGCATCGGTTTGAATTTCCAGAGGACCAAGATGAACTTCTTCCACGCCCACATCACCCACCACAACTGACATATCTGGCCAATCCAAAAACATACGCAAGGTTTGCATCGCCATGCTTGGGTAAACATAACCGTCCATTTCTGTCATCAGTGGGATGCGGCGTACCGTACCATCAGGGTCTGGGAAGAAGTTAAAGAATCCAATCGCATCCACAGCTTTGGTGACTCTTGGAATATTGCCTTCGATTGCGCCAATATGCGGCAAACTATGCAAAGCTTGTTTAGAAAATGATGCCGTCATCGCCAAAGAGCGAATCAACGCCGCTTCTTCTGCAAGCTTACTTTTCACCAAATCGGGTGCGCCTGCAGCTTGCGAATAAAAGAAATAACCAGGCACTAAACTATCTTTATGTTTCCTTAATACGCCTTCAAGCACAGCATCTACATCGCCAAATTTGCGTTGTGATTCAAGCCACTGGATATGCTCGCTTGCAGCATTCGAATACATATCTTTCACATTGCTATCAAGCAGGCGAACAGCTTCATCCACCACATTGACTTGGTCTTCAGAAAACACCATATCAAAGCCAAGTGCTTTCGCCCCATATTCGCCCAAAGCTCTATCCACAACTTTAGCAATTTTATCCCGCGACCAAGGCCAACGACCAATTTCAGATAAGGCATCATCATCCACAGTAATGATAGCAACCCTTGGGTCAGGCGTAGTAGGACCGCGCGCTAAAAAACGAAAGTCTAAAGATTTTAATTCAAATTGTGCTAGAGCTGCAGGTTTGATGATGGCCAAGCTCAATGCCACGATTGCCATGGTAACAATCAAAGGAATACCCAGCCACTTGGAATGTTTTTCAATGTAATGCGTGATTGTATGTAGCAAAGAAACTCCCTCTATATCCTGATAAAAACTATCCCCACTATGTAAAGTAGTTGATATTTATTGATGTTTCAAGCTTCTCAGAAAAATTAAGTAAACGGTCTAACCACGACAAAAATTAAAACAGCAATCAAACCCAACACAGGAACTTCATTAAAGAATCGGTAAAACACATGGTCACGCGCATTTTTCCTTTGGGCAAACACCTTCACCAAATGCCCACAATACAAATGATAAACCACAAGCAGCGCAACCACAGCAATCTTTAACCAAAACCATGTTTGATGGCTGAAATAATCCCATTGGTCATAGGCTAATATAGCCCCAAACACAATCGTGAGCAGCATCATGGGCGTAACAAAGCGATATAATTTTCGCTCCATCAAAGCCAACCGCTGATGCACGGCTTCATCATCTGTCATGGCATGATTAACGAAAATGCGCGGCAAATAAAACAGCCCTGCAAACCAGGATGTAAACATCATAATGTGAAAAACCTTGACCCATTCCATCTGTAAATTTACTCCTTGGGGCAAACATAACTTTATTCGGAGACAACTGCAAAAGATGCCGCTAGGCTTTGCCATAAGTTTATCAATTAGGAGTTACCCATGAAATCAATCTTACTCATACTTGCCCTTTCTATTCCCTTTACTGCTTGCGCAGGAAATTCAGGTGACGTATCTCCATCTATCAAGCAGACGATTAAAAAAACATTGCGCGACCTGCCTATCAAGGCCATTAACACCACACCGATTGCTGGGCTTTATGAAGTGCAATCTGGCGATAAAATTTATTACACTGACGATACAGGCAAATACTTGGTGACTGGGCATATGTTTGATACAGCCAATAAAAAAGATTTAACGGCTGCCCGCCTTGCAAAAATTAACCGCATCAACTGGAAAGACTTACCTCTTGAAGATGCCATTGTCAGCGGCCCTGAAGATGGTTTAAAAATGGCTGTATTCACTGACCCTGAGTGCCCTTATTGTAAACGCTTAGAAAAGCAGCTTAAAAATGAAACTGGCATCCGTGTTTATACGTTTTTATTCCCTCTGGTTCAGCTTCATCCTCAAGCTTATGAAAAATCTAAATCCATTTGGTGCGCTAAAGACCAGCATCAAGCTATGATTGATGTCATGCTGAATGGTAAAGCCTTACCCAAAGGTACATGTCAAACACCTGTTGATAGAAACATGAAATTAGCAGCCAAACTTAATGTAATGGGTACACCCACCATGTTTGCCGCGGATGGTAGTAAATATGCAGGCGGTGACTTAAAAGCATGGTTGAAAAAAGGCAATCAATAATACACTAAAGACGTAAAAGTTGCGTTTCACTTATGATTGTTGCGCTGTGATTTTTTAGAAATGAATGGGGGACGAATTAGGGTTTGGCGCTCAGACAGGCCTTCCTTTGTTTCACATGGGCTTCAACCCAATGTTCAAAATCGCCATAGGCTTGGGAAAATGCTTCAAAAATATCCAAGGGTGTTTTGCAAACCAAACAGCGCTCAGTCGCCACTAGACTGGCACCATCGGGAAGACTCAAAACAGCATCTGCATTGGTGTACAAATCATTAACACCAAATTCACATCTCACTTGTTTACCATCTATGTTTTGTTTTGCTTCAGCTTTACCAAAGGCAATAATATAAAAATATTCGCCTGACTCTGAAATTAAAGAATCCCCTGCCTCATATTCAACAAGTTCAGATTCTTCAGCCAACCAAGCTCTATCCTTCTCCGCAATGGTTACAAAGCTGGGGTGCGCATGTGCAACCGATGCAATCATCCGCCTTTGCACAATGCCCACCAAACTTTCACCTGCTTCTGGCGAAGTTTCTACAAGCTCAGTAATGACCACATCATCAAATTCAAGCACTTTAACTTCCGATGACGCCGTTACCGTTGCCGTTCTCGGCAGATGATACACACAAGCAAACTCACCAAAGAACTCACCCTTTTTCAAATCGGTCAAATCAATATCTTGTCCGCTTCTGGTTTTGACGTGGACACGCATCACCCCATCCAAAATAAGATAAAATTTTCGGCTTATTTCGCCTTGCTTAACAATACTTTCACCCTCTTTCACCGTAAGCAACGTACCTTTCTTTAAGAAATCCTTGGCTTCGGCATCGGATAAAGTTCCAATCAATTCAAACATTTTAACATCGTCATCTTGATGCGTGGCGCTTAGGGTGAGCTCTGCCATATTTTTAATCGATTCAATTTCGTCTGTATCGGGGTGTTTAAGTTGCTCACAAATGGTGATGAATGCCAATGCATAGGTTGAATAACCCAGCGCCAGCATACGCCTAGCCATATCCATCGCCAAGTCACGTGCCGCCTTATTATCACCTCTATCTTGCAGCATTTGAATCATTGGCCTTGCAATATGCAAGTCCTCTGGAAATGCATGGAGAAGCCCTTGATATGCGTAAGATAGCTCTTGTTCGTTGAGTGCCATAGACCATAGGCTAGACCCTATTTTCTAAAAAGCCAACCTTAACTGGGTATTTTAAGTGGCTGAATTGAATCAGGCTTGTATCCATTGCGCTTGGCTTAAGTATGCGTAGCCTTCGCCCTCTGCACATTATCCATTTACCTTAGAGGAATCCTATGTCATCACCATCAACTACCCAATACGCCTTATTAAGTGTTTCCGACAAATCAGGCATCAAGCCTTTTGCGCAATCACTTATTGATTTGGGCTTTCAGCTTTTATCCACAGGTGGCACTGCCAAGCTGCTTCGTGAAGCAGGCATTGAAGTCCGCGATGTGTCCGACTACACAGGCTTTCCTGAGATGATGGATGGGCGTGTCAAAACCCTTAACCCTAAAGTGCATGGCGGCATTCTTGCGCGTCGAAACAACGAAAGCGATTTGGCTTCCATGAAAGAGCATGGCATTGAGCGCATTGATGTGGTGTGTGTGAATTTATATCCATTCCGTGAAGCTGTGGCTAAAGAAGATTGCACCATCACTGATGCCATTGAAAATATTGATATTGGCGGCCCTTGCATGGTTCGCGCTGCTGCCAAAAACCATGAATTTGTGACCATTGTGGTTGACCCTAACGACTACGCTATGGTGGCTGCATCCATGCAAGATGGTTCGTTAAATGTGGACAAACGTCGTAGCCTTGCTGTCAAAGCTTATGCCCACACCGCAGCCTATGATGGCGCGATTGCCAATCACTTTTCCTCGCTTAATATTGATGGAAGTAAACGCGCATTCCCTGATGTTTTTACTCGCCAGTTTATCAAAACTGCGGATGAACTACGTTATGGCGAAAATCCGCATCAAGCTGGTGCGTTTTATGCCGATGTTGAAGACCCTGTGACTTCACTTGCCGATTGCGAAGTATTGCAGGGCAAAGCTTTGTCATACAATAATATTGCTGATGCTGATGCTGCCTTTGCTTGCGTGCGTGACTTTTCTGAAAATGCAGCCGTCATTGTCAAACATGCCAACCCTTGTGGCGTAGCAGTGGGTAGCAACCAAGCTGAAGTGTATGAACGTGCCAGAGCAGCCGACAGCACATCCGCCTTTGGTGGCATTGCTGCTTTTAATCAACCTTTAGATAATGAAACAGCATCACTCATTGCCCAAACCTTTATGGAAGTCGTGATTGCACCAGGTTTCTCTGATGAAGCTTTAGAAACATTAAGTGCCAAGAAAAACCTGCGTGTTTTGCTCGCCCCATCAGTTGCTCCTGTGCAAGGTGGGCTAGACTTCAAACGTGTGAGCGGTGGTTTACTGGTGCAAGAGCGTGATGACCATATTTTAACCCGTGATATGTGCAAAGTGGTCAGTAAACGCCAACCCACTGAAGAAGAATGGCAAGATATGATGTTTGCCTGGACTGTGGCTAAGCATGTGAAATCCAATGCCATTGTATTTGCCAAAGGTGGCGTCACTTTAGGCGTGGGCGCTGGGCAAATGAATCGAGTGAATTCTACGCGCATTG
>JALUHL010000172.1 GCA_027053695.1 Ghiorsea sp. | reverse complement strand
TTCATCATCCAAGGATGCACCATGCTCTTCTACATACCAGCCCATGTATCGATACAACAGCCCTGTATCCAAGACAGGGAGCCCTAGCTCATCGCCAAGCATAGCCGCAATTGTGCCTTTACCTGAGCCTGATGGACCATCAATGGCAACTTGCAAACCTTGTATGCACTGCCAGCGGCTCATGATTCTTCCCAGCGCACATTCATACCAATGCTTTGCGCCAAATCAACAAAACTTGGAAATGATGTGTCAATGGCGGCCGCATTTTCAATGCGAATCTCTTCATCCATTTTTTGTGCAGCAACAGCCATGGCCATCGCAATCCTGTGGTCACCATGTGCATCCACAGTCGCCCCACCTTTCAGGCTTGGTTGACCATGAATAATCACACCATCTTCTTTCTCTTGAATATCTGCGCCACAAGCTTGCAACGCTGCAACCATAGTCGCAATACGGTCAGATTCTTTAACCCGCAATTCTTCTGCTTCATTTAAGGTGAATGTGCCTTGCGATAAAGCTGCTGCCACAAACAACACTGGAAATTCATCGATAGCATCGGGGATATCACTGGGATTAACCGTCATGCCCTGCAAATGGGTGGCTTTAACACGAATATCTGCCACGGGCTCTGCACCTACCGTATGTTCTGCTTGCACAAAGATATCTGCCGCCATATCCACCATCACCCTGCGCCAACCATCACGCCTTGGGTTAATGCCAATACTGTTCAATAATACATCAGAGTCATCAATAATGGATGCAGCCACAGCAAAAAATGTAGCCGAGGAGGGGTCTGCAGGAATTTGCACCACATCTTTGGGCGCGGTCAACTTGCCACAAGGTTTTAAACGCGAAGTCAAAGCATCCACACGCTCAACATCTTGCCCGAATAAAGGAAGCATGCGTTCAGTGTGGTCACGGGTGGCTTTAGGCTCAGTCACCGATGTCTCACCTTCGGCAAACAAACCTGCAAGCAATACGCAGGATTTCACTTGCGCAGATGCCACAGGCGATTGAAAATCCATACCTTTGAGTTTACCGCCACGAATAGATAGAGGCATTTTATTGCCACCTTCTCGCCCATCCACCTTAGCTCCCATCAAGCGCATAGGGTCTGCCACACGGCGCATAGGGCGAGAATGCAAGGAGGCATCACCCACCATCACACTATGAAAATCTTGCCCTGCGAGAATACCTGTAATCAAACGCGCTGCAGTACCTGAATTTCCAGCATCTAATACATTTTCTGGCTCTTTCAAGCCATATAAACCAACACCATGCACTTCCAAAGCTGTTTTTCCTTTGTTCAGCCAAGTGACCTTTGCGCCCATAGCTTCAAACATGGCTGCTGTCGCAAAATTATCATCACCAGGTAAAAAGCCTTCAATCTTGGTCACGCCATCTGCCAAAGCACTCAACATGATGGAACGATGTGACATGGATTTATCACCCGGTACGCTAACCTTGCCGCTAAGCCCGCCTTTTGCAGGCCCTGCGATTAATGTGCCACCTATATTCATGGCTTATCCTTCTGCTGTTGCTTTCTATCTGCCAACCAAGCATCTCTGGCACCTTTGGCTGAAGAAAACAATGCTGTTAACTTATCTTTATCTTGATTTTTCAAAGCCGATTTGATGTGTTGCAGTTCATCCACCAACTTATCCACCTGCAATTCCAATGCATCGCGATTCGCTAGGGCAACATCACGCCACATTTCAGGCGAAGATGAAGCAATGCGTGTAAAATCTTTAAAACCACCCGCAGCAAAAGATAACGGGTCAAATTCATCTGTTTTTTGTTTATTCACCGCATTCACCAAGGCAAAAGCAGCCAAATGCGGCAAATGGCTGACGGCTGCCAATAGCTCATCATGCTCTGCCGCAGGAATAAACAATACTTTTGCTCCAGCATCTTGCCACATGGCTTCAATGGCTGCTAAAGCATCTGCATTCACATCATCTTGCGGCGTAATCATGCAAAGATGGTCTTGGTATAATGTACTAAAAGCAGCATCTGCACCTGATTTTTCTGTGCCAGCAAGCGGGTGAGCTGCGATAAAAGAAACATGCTCTGGCAAACATGCTGCGGCTTTGATAGCATGTTGTTTGGTGCTGCCTGCATCGGTCACAATCGTACCCTCTTTCAAAGCTGGCGCAATGGTTTGCAACACCTGCTCATAAGCACCCATAGGCACAGCAATCAACACCACATCAGCATCTTGCACAGCTTTGGTGAGTGACGTTGTCCAGCTATCCACAATGCCTAAATCTTGCGCACGCTTCAAGTTAGCTTCGCTGCGACCTGTGCCAATTACTGTGCCTACAGCATCTTTTTCTTTCAGTGCTAAAGCCAGTGAGCCACCAATCAGCCCAACACCAATAATCGTAAGCGTTTGAATCATGGCAACACTTTATGCAAAGCTGCCAAAAATGCATCATTTTCCGCTTTGCTACCCACAGAAACCCTTAATATATCTGCCATACCATAAGGCGCTAGAGGACGAACAATCACACCTTCTTGCTCAAGCTTCTTCACCAAACTCAAACTATCTTGGTGTTGCAACAAGACAAAATTAGCAAAACTTGGCGCAGCCAAACAATCTAAATCAGACAAAGCTC
>JALUHL010000171.1 GCA_027053695.1 Ghiorsea sp. | reverse complement strand
TTTGCGCATAGCTTAACCAACACCTTGTATGTGGTAGGCCGCGATTTGATGCTGATTACCATGTTGCTCAGTAGCTTTATTGTTGCATCCCATGTTTCCTTGCTCATGCTTATCAAGCAAGTAGGTGTTGGCATAGTCTGGCTGTTGAAGCAGGGCTGGCTATTTATCCAATCTCTGCAAGGCAAAGTCGCCAATCAAGTGAAAGAAAAACAAGTGCGCGTTGAAGCGCGTGAAGCTAGGGTTGAAGAAAAGAAGAAGCGCCCCGTGCATATTCAAAAGTCAGAGCCAAAAATTATTCAGCCTGAAAAGGTTGAGGTTGCTGAGCGCATTAAAATTGAAGAGCATCAACCTTCCCTTGATTTGGGTAAACCTGATGGTGGGTTTGAATTGCCACAGCTTAAAATCTTCAAAGAACATCAAGGCGAAATGAAAACATATGGTGAAGATGTGCTCCAAGCCATGTCTCGCATGTTGGAGAAAAAGCTTTTGGATTATCGCATTGAAGGGCAGGTGGCTGCGGTGAAGCCTGGGCCTGTGGTGATTCAGTTTGAGTTTGAGCTTGCTGCGGGTACTAAAGTATCCAAAGTGGTGGCGTTGCAAGATGATTTAGCGAGGTCTATGGCGGCAAGTAGCATTCGTGTGGCGGGTAACATTCCAGGTAAAAATGCGATAGGCATCGAGCTGCCCAATGAAGAGCGGGAAATGGTATTTATGCGCCAAGTCTTGGCGAGTAAAGATTTTGCAGATAAAAAACATATCTTGCCCATGGCTTTGGGCGTGGATATTGCAGGGCAGCCTGTGGTTGCAGATTTGGCTAAAATGCCGCATTTACTGGTTGCGGGAACCACAGGGTCGGGTAAATCAGTTTCGGTGAACACCATGATTTGTTCATTGCTGATGAAGTATGCGCCCAAAGATTTACGCTTGATTATGGTTGACCCTAAGATGCTTGAGTTATCCATGTATGATGATATTCCGCATTTGCTTGTGCCTGTGGTGACCAATCCGAACAAGGCTGCCAAAGCTTTGGCATGGGCAGTGTATGAAATGGAGCGGCGTTATCGCCTGATGTCAGAAACCAGAGTGCGCAATATTGCAGGCTTTAATAAAGTGGCAGCGAAAAATAAAAAAGACGGTCTTGAAGGCGAAACTGCAGAGCATATGCCATACATTGTGGTGTTGATTGATGAGCTGGCAGATTTGATGATGGTGGCGGGCAAAGAGGTTGAGCAATCAATTTGCCGCTTAGCTCAGAAAGCACGCGCTGCAGGCTTGCACCTTATTCTGGCAACGCAACGCCCATCCGTGGATGTGATTACAGGTTTGATTAAGGCGAACTTACCCAGTCGTTTGGCTTTTCAAGTATCTTCCAAAATTGATTCGCGCACCATTCTCGATCAAATGGGTGCTGAGCAATTACTGGGGCATGGTGATGCTCTCTTTTCCAACTTGGGCAGAGATATTCAGCGGGTTCACGGTGCATTTGTGGATGACCAAGAAGTGATGGATGTGGTTGAGCATTTGAAAAAACAAGGTGAACCCGAATATCGCATGGAAGTGTTTGAAACTTCACTGGAAGGTGAGGCTGCGGGCGCTGAAGATTTGGGTGATGAAAAAGATGATAAATATAATGAAGCGGCTGATTTGATTGCGGATAAAGGTAAATGTTCGGTGTCTATGGTGCAGCGTTATCTGCGCATTGGATACAACCGAGCAAGCCGTATTGTTGAGCAAATGGAACGTGATGGTTTGGTTTCTCCGCCGGGTGCAGGTGGTGTGCGTCAGGTGTTGTCTCGCAACAGTGATGAAGCAGGTTTTGATGTTTAAACTTTTTAAAGCCATGTTATTTGTGATGTGTATGGGTGCGGGCTTCAATGCTTATGCAGCAACTGTGCTGCCAGAATCAGATTTGGGTCAAGCTCTGAATGCGATGTCATCACTCCAAGGTTTCTCATGTGATTTTAAGCAAGAGCTTACCTATGCAGAAGGTGGGAAACGAGAATATACAGGCGAGTTGGCTGTGTCGCGCCCGGGGAAATTTCGCTGGCATTATACCAAGCCTTATGAGCAGCTTTATATCAGCAATGGTAAAGGTGTTTTACTTTACGAACCTGATTTGATGCAGGTGCAAAAGTTGGATGATTTGGGCGAAGTTGACCCTGTGGTCTTACAGCTTCTGGATGGGCGTATTGGTTTGTCGGACGTTGAAGTTTTGGCATCAGAAAAACGTGATGATGAAATGGCCTGGCATGTGCGTATTGGTCAAGAAGGGCAACGTGTTGATGTATGGTTAGGCACCAAAGACAAGCATTTAAAGTGGGTGGAAAGTAGGGATGTGTTGGGCAATGCCAACCGCTTATATTTGCTTAAGGTTGTGCCTGATGCGCCTAAAAATGATGTATTTGAATTTATTGCACCTGAAGGTGTAGATGTGATTGGAGCTTGATAGTGAAAAAATGGTTGATGTGTAATCCATCGAGTGTAACAAAGTTTGCAGCATATGTTTTGTTTGTTGGGCTAGGTGCAAGTGGGGCGCAAGCGGCAACATTTGATAATGTTGATTTAACACCAGCAGGGGCAGGTGCTGCCAATGCTGTGGTTGCAGGCACGGGTAATTTATCCGATGCTTT
>JALUHL010000170.1 GCA_027053695.1 Ghiorsea sp. | reverse complement strand
GAAAAAGCATCCCTTCTGGATATTCGCAATGCTGCGCCTTTGGTGCTCACGGGTAGCATTTATCTCGCTCGCCAGTCTTTTGATAAAGCTATTTCATCATTAGAGAAAGCCGTTGAACTTGCGCCAGACAATGCCAAATATAGGCAGCAGCTCAATTTGGCTTATTTGCAGAAAAAACGCTCTGTGGATGCTGGCGGCAACTTATTAGGGCCCAAGCTTAAACAGCTGGATTACAACCGTGTGTTCTCAGCGGCATACAAACAATATACGGATGTGCCCGTGGGCACGCTTATTCTTAAAAATGAGGCTGGCATTGATTATTCCAATGTGAAAGTATCTTTATTGGTCAAAGAGTATATGGATTTCCCCACCACTGCGGTGGTCGAGCGCATTGCTGCTGGTGCAGAAGTTGAAGTGCCGCTGCTTGCTGCTTTTAACAATCGCATCCTTGATATTGATGAAGATACAGGCGTGCAAACAGAGGTGCGTGCCGAATATTATATGGCTGGCAAACCGCATGTGGAAACATTGAATGCACCGCTCACCATCTATGGTAAAAATGCCATTGTCTGGGATAAGCTGGATATGGTTGGCTCATTTGCCACACCTAAAGATGATACGCTCGCCGTGTTTACACGCCAGCTTATCAATGCATACCAACCACAAAAAGGTGCGGTCAACACCAATGTTGCCAAAGCGATGACCGTATTTGATGGCTTCTCTGCTTATGGCATCAAATACTTACTCGACCCCAACACGCCTTACGACCAATTGGGCGCTACGCAATTGGATACTGTGCAGTTTCCTAGAGAAACCTTGCGCCAACGCAGCGGTGACTGCGATGATTTATCTATTCTTCTTAGCGCCGCATTGGCAAACCTAGGCATTGAAACAGCGATATTAGATGTACCGCAACATTTATTGATGATGTTTAATACAGGCGTGCCTGAAGCACAAAAAGATTTGATTAGCTCCAACGATGAAGCGCTGGCTATTATCGATGGCAAAGTTTGGGTGCCGGTGGAGGCAACACTGATTGCAGCAAGCTTCACCGAAGCTTGGGCTGAAGGTGCACGCAAGTATCATTTGTATGGTAAACAAGCGAAAATGAAAATCATGCCCTTGGCTAAAGCTTGGCAAAACTATCCACCTGTAACCTTACCACCCGCCGACTTTGCCGTGGATATTCCAAGCAAAGAAACGCTTGGCGCTAAAATTGAAAAAGAATGGGAAATTTTATCGGTTAAAGCATTGGAGCGTCAGGTGCGCCCATACCGCATGATGTTGGCCTTAGACCCCAACAACATTGAAGCAAAAATGCAAATTGCCATCGTCTATGCCCAAAGTGGTTTGTATGACCGCTCAACAGCTGAACTTCAAAAGATTTTGGCTGATGATGATGACAATCTCGCTGCCTTGAACAATATCGGTAACATCTATTTCCTTCAGCATAAATTCAAAGATGCACTGAACATGTATGAAAAGGCTTTGGAGGTGGAAACCAATCCAGACATCATGGTCAATATTGCCATGGTCAATTACAAATTGGGTGATGCTGTAAAGGCAAAAGCCATGTTTGAACAAGCTACACAAGCTGATGAGCAAGTGCCCACACGCTATCATGCCTTGGCATTGCTGCTGAAACAGTAAAACATGACCCGCATCACAGACATCTGCTTATCATGCGCGTGACATAACGAGATTCACACAGGAGAACTACATGAAATATCTTATCATTCTACTTTTTACTTTTGGTTTACTTTCAGGGCAAGCGATTGCTGCTGACCAACAAAAAAAGAGTAATACCTACCAAGTGGTAAAATCTGAACATTCATTCTTTGGCTCACTTTGGAGCCGCATCAAACGCATTATCCCTCGTCAACGTACAGCAAGAGCTACAACCACAGCGGTGATAGGCGTTCGTGGCGCAGAAACGACAGAAAGTGCGCTGCAACCTTATTGGCAAGGTGATTTGACCACAGACCCTGCTTTTCGTAATGATATCAAACAATTTGATGATGGTGCTAAATTATGTGAATCCAAAACACCTGAAAAAGGTACACAAACTTTCGAGCAACTGCTCAAAACTACAGGTAGTGACATGCTCAAAGCAAACACTATGATTGCGCTTGCATCATGTTATGCAGAGCATGGTGATGAGGCAAAAGGTCGCGCCCAACTTCAAGCTTTTCTAACGAAGTATCCTAAGCACCCTATGCATGATGAAATCCAATCTTGGGTATCTGCAAATCGTTAAATAGCAGGAACAAATATGGTCATCAAAGCAGTGAATGCTGACATTGCGCAGCAAGCGCATGCTTATCAAAATACTTTAACCAAACCTGCAGGCGCTTTGGGTAAACTCGAAGCGTTGGCTTGCTGGTTTGCCGCCAGACAAGGCGAAGTTATCCCAAGCCCTATACAGGCTCATATTGCAGTATTTGCAGGTGACCATGGTATTTGTGAAGAAGGGGTATCTGCTTTTCCCTCTGTGGTCACAGGTGAAATGGTCAAAAACTTTGCCGCAGGCGGTGCAGCTATCAACGTTTTGGCTAAGCAAGCTGATGCAAGCCTAAGCATTGTTGATATTGGCGTATCCGTTGACACATCAAGCATCCAAGGTGTGAAGCAACACAAAATCCGAGCGGGTACTGCCAACTGCCTGTATCAATCAGCCATGACTAAAGCTGAATGTGAGCACGCCATACAACAAGGACGAAATGAAGCTTTAGCTGCAATCAACCGTGGCGCCAATCTGCTTGTTGCAGGTGATATGGGCATAGGCAATACCACGGCAAGCGCATGTTTGATTGCCCTATTCACAAACGCTAAACCCGAAACCATTGTTGGCAGAGGTACGGGCATTGATGATGCCATGCATGCACACAAAATTGATATTGTTGAACAAATCATTGCTCGTGTTCAAGCTGAAAACATTAAAGCTGAAGAATACCTACAACATGTTGGTGGGCTAGAAATTGCAGCCATAGCAGGCTTTTATTTGGAAGCTGCCAAGCAAGGTGTACCCATGGTGATTGATGGCTTTATTTCAACTGCTGCGGCTTTAGCGGCGCAAAGCTTAGAGCCTGACATCAACCAGTGGATGTTGGCTAGCCATCTATCGCAAGAAAGTGGGCACGGTATAGCCTTAAAACACTTGGAGCTTGAACCCTTATTGGATTTCAACTTGCGCTTGGGCGAGGGTTCTGGTGCAGCTTTGGTGCTACCACTACTCCAATCAGCTGTTGCTTTACACCGTGAAATGGCAACTTTCACACAGGCAGAAGTCAGTGATAAAGTCGCATAACTTACGAAATTCTAACATTTTTTTGACATATCTAGCGAAACAACTTATTTTTCAAATATGCAAACTTTAAACGGGCAAACAAGCGTGTATGGTATTATTGGTGAGCCCATCGCTCACTCTTTATCCCCCTTATTTCAAAACCATTTTATACACAACACTTCATTGAATGCGAACTACCTACCCTTCTTAGTTGAACCCAACCGGTTGCAAACTGCGATTGAGGGTCTGCATGCTGCACATGTGCAAGGCTTAAACGTAACCGTACCTCATAAAGAGGCGGTGTTACCTTGGGTGAATGCTGATGACGATGTACAAGCCATTGGTGCTGCAAATACATTAAAGTGGGCTGATGATGGCTGGCTTGCCACCAATACAGATTGGCAAGGTTTTGCCTCAGTGATACAAGGTTTAGAAGTGGATGTTTCAACAGCTCCAGTACTTTTATTTGGCGCAGGCGGCACAGCCAAAGCCATATTGCATGCTTTGCATCATCAAGGTGCGCAAGAAGTTTATATTTGTAACCGTCATAAAGAACGGGCAAAAAACTTGGCATGTAATGTGAAAAAAACCTATCCTCATATGTCTATTCACACCTTGGATTGGCAAAAAGAAATCGTCGCTACAACAAGTGAAAAATGCGCCCTTATCATCAACAGTACAAGCATAGGTCTTGATGAAGCAGACACTTTCCCGTTTAAGCTATTCGGCAGTGGTTTTGCGATTGATGCCGTTTACAAGCCTCATGGTAACACCGCATTCTGCCAAGCTGCATCTAGCTACCAAAGCGTGGATGGCTTGCCTATGCTGATTGCTCAAGGCATTGCTTCTTTTGCCTTTTGGCATGCCGAAAAGCTACAATCTAACGCCTTAAACTTGCCGAACAGCTTAGAATCTCTACAATGGGTTGAGCAGCAGCTACCAAGAACGCCTTTATCATTACCAGGCTGGAGGATAAACACATGAAAAAGACCCGCTTAGGTGACATCCTCCTGCGCAAAAAAGCCATTAAAAAAGAGCAGCTAGAAGAAGCGCGTAAAAGCATGAAAATGAATGGTGAAACACTTACTGCAACTTTGGTCAAAATGGAGTTATTTACTGAAGACGAGTTGGTAAAATTCATCAGCCAAAGTTTTGGCCGCCCTGCGATTGAACTCTTACCCTTAGACATTGATAAAAATTTGACCAAAATTTCTGTGGATATGATGCGTAAAAACCAAGCTATTCCAGTCAAACGAAAAGGTAATAGTATCACCTTGGCCGTAGCCGACCCCTATGACATCAGCAGTTTAGATGAGTTATCTTTTATTTCTGGAAGCCAAATTGATGTGGTGATTGTTCGTGAAAGTGAGTTGATGACCAAGCTTGATGAGCTTTCAGGTTCTGGCCAAGGTCTTGAAGATGTGATGGCTGAAATGGGCGCAACCGATGTGGAGGTGGTTGAAACTGAAGATACGCAAACTGATGGTGACTTTCTCGCTTCAGCCAGTGAAGAAGCGCCCGTTGTAAAGTTGGTCAACCTGATTTTATTGGATGCCATCAAACGTGGGGCATCTGATATTCATATCGAACCTTATGAAAAAATATTGCGCGTTCGTTATCGTGTGGATGGTGTATTGCAAGAAATTATGCGCCCACCCATGAATATGCGCGATGCCATTGTTTCCCGCTTAAAAATTCAATCACGTTTGGATATTACTGAGCGGCGTGTCCCTCAAGATGGCAGAATGAAGCTGCGTTTATCCAAAGCTAAAACTGTGGATTTTCGTGTATCTGTTTTACCTACCCTATTTGGTGAAAAGGTGGTGATGCGTTTACTCGACCAATCCAACCTACAAACCGATTTAACCAAGCTGGGTTATGAAGAAAAAGATTTAGCCCTATTTAAGCATGCAGTGAACTTACCCTATGGTATGGTCTTGGTTACAGGGCCAACGGGTTCTGGTAAAACAGTGAGTTTGTATTCTGCTGTATCCGAAGTCAATGAACCTGGCATCAATATTTGTACCGCTGAAGACCCCGTAGAGTTTAACTTTATGGGCATCAATCAGGTGAACGTCAACCCTGCTGTAGGCATGGATTTCCCCGCTGCACTTAAGTCTTTCTTGCGCCAAGACCCTGATGTTATCCTGATTGGTGAGATTCGTGATTATGATACAGGCGCGATCGGCATCAAAGCAGCCCTTACGGGGCACTTGGTATTGGCTACCTTACACACCAATGATGCACCATCCACCATGACGCGTATGGTCAATATGGGTATTGAATCCTTTTTGGTGGGTTCTGCTGTGAATCTGGTCACTGCACAACGCTTAGGCAGGCGTATCTGTAGCGAATGTGCTGAACCTATAGAACTTGAGCCTCATGCCTTACTTGATGCTGGGCTTAAAAAAGAAGACCTCGGCACTTTCACACCCATGCAAGGTAAAGGCTGTACTGTATGCAATGGCACTGGTTACAAGGGTCGTGTTGGCATATATCAAGTGATGCCTGTATCAGACAACATTCGTAATGCTGTGTATGCAGGAAAAAACTCTGATGAAATCAATGAAATTGCCATTAGTGAAGGTGTAAAAACATTGCGTATGGCTGCACTCAACAAAGTTAAAGAAGGCATTTTAACTTTAGAAGAATGCTTACGCACTACCGTGGGAGACTAAGATGCCTGAGTTTATTTATACCGCAAAAACGCGGCAAGGTGCGAAAAAAGAAGGTAATCTTGAAGCCGTAAACAAGGAAGTCGCCATGGCATCGCTCCGCCGCCAAGGCTTGCTTGATATTAAAGTTAAAAAGAAACCCATAGAAATTAAAATTGGCGGTGACCCTAAGGTTACCGAAAAAGACATCAGTATTTTCTTTAGGCAGCTATCCACCATGATTAATGCAGGTCTTCCCTTGGTGCAATGTTTTGAATTGCTTGAGAAAGGAACCGACCATAAAGGCCTTCTCAAGCTCTTTGCTGGTGTTCGCGAAAAATTAGAAAGCGGTTCACCCTTTGGCGAAACCCTGCGTGAATTCCCCAAAGATTTTGACCGTTTAACGTGCTCTTTGGTTGAAGCTGGTGAAAAGGGTGGTATTTTGGATACCATCCTACTTCGCATTTGTGAGTACAAAGAAAAAGCCATTGGACTAAAATCAAAAATCAAATCGGCCATGGTATATCCATCATCTATTATCGTGATTTCATTTATTGTAACATCCATTTTGATGATTTTTGTGGTTCCTGTGTTTGCAGAGATGTTTGCAGGATTCGGTGCCGAGCTTCCTGCGCCCACAAAAATTGTCATGGCTATTTCTGATGCTTTTGTTGAATATTGGTATGTAGTTGTGGGTGCACCTATTGTTTTGATATACGCTATAAAATCTATTTACAAAACACCCAAAGGACGCTACCAACTTGATAAACTTTTATTAAACCTGCCCGCCATTGGTGATGTACTCCGTAAAGGTGCTGTGGCAAGGTTTACGCGCACATTTTCTACGTTGAGCGCTGCGGGCGTACCTATTCTTGAGGCTATGGATACTGTTGCTGAAACATCGGGGAACGTGATTATTGAAGAAGCTGTGGTTAATGCCAAAGAATCTATCAGTCAAGGTCAGTCACTGAGCCAACCATTAGAGGAAAGCGGTGTGTTCCCCATCATGGTAACGCAAATGATTGCCATCGGTGAAGAAACCGGTGCTATGGAAGAGATGCTGGGTAAAATTGCAGATTTTTATGAAGAAGAAGTTGATACTGCCGTGGATAATATGACGGCATTGATGGAGCCTGCCATTATGGCTTTCTTGGGTGTTGTCATTGGTGGTTTGGTCATTGCGATGTATTTACCAATCTTTATGATGGCCTCTGCTGTTTAGTCACGCATTTCTTAACCCGCGTTTTATAATAGCATGAAAAAATCAGATGGTAGTGCTCTAAAGCGTCTCTTTTACTCCCGCTTACTAATTTCCTTTGCCGTATTTGCAAGTCTATACTGGTTGAACCAAAATACGTCCCAACTGTTGGTGTTCTTTAAGCAACTCTTCTTCCTATGGCTTGCTTTACTTAGCATACAAATATTAGCCTTTCGCTTCCAAGCACCTAAACATCTCAACGTCTTCACCCAACTTATATCTGACCTTATACTTATAGGTTTTATCATTTATAGTAGTGGTGGTTATGCTAGCCCTTTCATTTTTCTTCTCGGGATTGTTATCATTGCGGCAGGCACACAAGCCAGTATTTTGCTCACGCTTATCACAGCCATACTCGCATCTGCCACTTATATTTCCGCAGTTTATACCTTTGCCAATACTCATGTACAAACAATCGCAACTGAGCAAGCACTAAGAATTCTCTTACAAACCTCTTTATTCTTCCTCGTTGGCGGTATTATGGCCTTGATTGCTCGCCGCCATGCAAGTCTTGAACAGAAGCAGAAAGACACAAGCATTAAACACCAGCAGCTCCAAGAGATACACAGTCAAGTATTACAATCCATGCAAGAAGGCATTATTATGCTTAATTCTAGTCTTCAAATTCAAGCCTTTAACCCTGCCGCAGCTTCTTTTTTAGGTTTATCTGAACAGCATGCTGGGTATGAAATTAGCAGCTTTATTGATGTCCCAAATGAGCTGCATAAATTCTCTCATCGTGGCAAAACCAGCACGTTTCGTCATGAAATCAGCTGGCATGGGCATGATTTACTGCTTACTTTCACTAAGCTACATCAAGACTCACAAGCATCTTGGCTGATGACGATTGTAAACATTACAGAGACACGAGCACTGGAAAGGCGGCTTGCAGAGCAGGATAAGCTGGCATCTATTGGTCAAATGGCAGCCATGCTAGCCCATGAAATTCGTAACCCTATGCAAACCATAGCCCAGGCCACGGAGTTGATGGGGCTGCAACAACAAGATGATATTTTGGAAAATGTGATAACCTCTGAAATTCAGCGTCTTAACCGTTTGGTTTCTGACATGCTGGATTATGCAAGCCCACTACATCCCTATCCACGGCCTACTGATATCAAAGCATTTATTCAGGAAACATTGCAACACATTGATGTCAAAGGGACCTACAATATGCAAACAGATATCATCCCTGCAACGCTAGATATAGACCCTGACCACCTACGCTTGGTTTTAGATAATCTGTTACGCAATGCGATGCGGGTTAGCCCAGAGCCTGCATCCATATCCATTATTTTTAGCCTTGATGATGATACTTGGCAGCTTCAGGTCAAAGACAAAGGCCAAGGCATTGAAGAGGAG
>JALUHL010000169.1 GCA_027053695.1 Ghiorsea sp. | reverse complement strand
ACCAAAGCATGTAAGGCATCAGGGTTAGAAAATAGTGCTTGTAATTGTGCTTGGCTCATACGCATACTCCCTTGCTTCTATGGCTAGTCTAAGAAGCATGTTAGAATGCGTCAAACGCTTTGCGCTGCACAGGAGGTAAGCCTTGGATATACAGCAACTTTCAACTTGGATGGGTGATAGTGAACTTAAGCATTGGTTCATGGTTGCTCTTATCCTATTTGTAGTAGCATGAGTGTATTATTGTTTAAAATGCGCAATGTTGAGGAAGATGAAGCTGATGATATTCGAGCTTTGCTTGATGCGCAGGACATCCCTTATTATGAAACCACCAATGGCAGATGGGGGTTGGGTTATGCAGGCATTTGGCTGCATGATGAGCAGTATGTGGAGCAAGGGAAACGTTTGATTGCTGCTTATCAACAGCAACGCTACCAAGAAGCTAGGGCAAGCTATGATGCGCTGGTAGCCGAAGGTAAACAGCCTACGTTGTGGGGAAAAGTGAAAGCTAGCCCAGTGCAAGTATTTTTAGCTTTGATAGCTATTGTGATTGTTGCTATGTTTGTTCTCATACCGTTTGTGTTGTTGTGAGATCATAGTGAGCCAATGATGAAGTATGATATTCAAGTGAGCGTAACATCTGAATACCTTGAAGAACAATCAAGGGGTGGTGAGTATGTGTTTGCGTATCATATTTGTATTCATAATCATGGCGAATTGGCTGCGCAGTTGTTGTCTAGAAAATGGCTGATTACCGATGCTGATGGCAATAAAATTGAAGTCCACGGCGATGGTGTAATTGGTGAGCAACCTGTTATCCCACCGCAAGCAGAGCATAGCTACAGTAGCTTTTCAGTGCTTAAAACGCCCGTGGGCTGCATGCAGGGTTCATATCAGATGAAAGCTGAAGACGGCACACTGTTTGAAGCAGATATTCCAACCTTTACTTTAGCTGTCCGCCATTTATTGCAGTAAGTTTTCGTAAAGAGCTAGTCTTCTTTTTTGCGCCAAGTGTAAAGGCCAAATTTGTAATAACCGCGCACATTATGTAGGCGATAGTCCAAATCTTGTTTGATGGGAATGACAACGCCTTCAAGCTGGCTTTCGATATAAGGTGCAAGCACTGCGCCACCGCCGCCCGTAATCATAATCGCATCAATATCCCAATCATCTGCCCATACAGTGTTAGCATCAGCAGCAATGGCAGTTGCCAATTGTTTGAATGATTTTTCTGTGATGGGTTTCAGGTCGTAAGCTTTGCCGCGAATTTTTATGCTTCCTGTGTCCACCGCTTCAAACAGGCGATAAATTTCGATATCAATATTGCAAGCTTCTTTAAGCTTATTACCGATTTTACTGAAGGCTTTTGAAATACCATTACGCGTTGTTAAACTACCCCGCTCAGAATAGCGCCCTTTATCGGATATGGTGTAGTCTGTGGTGCGAAAGCCGACATCAATAATACCAATCTTATCGGTGGCAAAGCGTTGGCTTTTGGGTACACCTTGTGTGCCAAGTAACCTATCCATGACTGTACCAATGGGCTGAGGCAATACACGGACATCGGTCACAGTGACTTTGAAGTCGGTTTGCTTTTCTTGCGCATCTATGGCGCTAAAAGTATGCGTACCTTTCAGCATTTTGCCCAAATCTTCTTTATATTGGCGGTAGTGGCCGATTGGTAGCCCAACCACAAGCCTAATGGACTGTTCAGGCTCGTGTAGCAGTTTACTTAACGCCGCAAGCACCAAAATTTTACTCGAAGATGATACAAATTGATTTTGGTCAAGGGTAAAAGAACGGCTAGAGCTTTGACGCTCTGCTAACTCGCCGACAAAATATGATGTATCATTGATTTCAATTTGAAGATGTTCATCATTTTTCGGGCTACTTAAAAGGTCTTCCTTGTACTGAAGGTCTACAGCTTCGCCATATACGGATTTAAAGACTAAAAAGTCTTTGCCATCGGTTGCTTTGGTGAAGCCAAAGCCTACATCTATGCCTATTATAGTTTCCGCCATGTTGATTTACCCCATGCTCCCATGAAAAGCATAAGGTAAGTCAGTGGGTTGTCTTGTCAATGACTATAGGCGAATAAAATGAGTGAAATTGAGCAATTACCCTTCATATTTTTGTAGTTCATCAATCCGTTTGGATTCAACGACTAATAGTGCTTGGGCTTCTTCCCTGTCAGCGGCAGTGAGGGGGAAAGCATCAGGGATATCATGCAAAGCATCACGCAAACTATGGATAGCCATTTGCGCACGCGTATAATCTTTGGAGCCTTGCTCTAGCGTGAGCATTAAGTCTTCAAGCTCATGTAAAATATGGGATAAGGGTTGCTCAGGATTGTGGTGCTTTTGTTGTGGGGCATCTTGCGTTTCCTGAATAGGCTGATTTTGCAGGTCTTGTTGTATAGAAAAAAGACCTTGAAAAGCAGGAGATGCTTTGCTCTTGGTTGTTTTTTTTGTGGATACTGCTTTGATGTGGCGTTGTTGGACTCTCATGGTGTTCTCCCTTTTATGCGGCAAGCGCTGCATTATTATTGTTATATTCTTTGAGTTTGTTGCGTAAGGTGCGAATGCTGATGCCAAGAAGTTTGGCAGCTTCTGTACGGTTGTTTTGGACATGTTGTAGGGTTTGTTCAATCAAGGCGCGTTCCATAT
>JALUHL010000168.1 GCA_027053695.1 Ghiorsea sp. | reverse complement strand
GATACCGCGGCAGCACTTTGAATTGTTCTTGAAAGAGTGCGAGTGGAGGTTTAATCTCGCTTCATCAAAAGAGCAGCTTGATGACCTCAAAAAACTGCTCAAAGAATTTTATTAGGTGTCAGCCCCTAATCTTTAAGTCGCCAACCTATGCGCCAAAGCTGCCAGCAAGCGAACATGGTTGTTGCGGTAGCTAAGGATACGATAAGTACAGCTTGGCTGGGGTCAGTATCACCCACGTTTAAAAAGCCATGCCTAAAGCCATCAATCAAATAAAAGAAAGGATTAAAGTGGTTCACAGCCTGCCATGATTCGGGCAGTTGTTTCACCGAATAAAACACGCCTGATAAAAAGGTCAGCGGCATAATGATAAAGTTGTTTAACAGCGCCATATCATCAAAGGTTTTCGACCACATGCCACCAATCATACCCATACCACCCATGATAATGCTGCCGCAAACACCATAAAAAAGAATCATCCAAACATGCTCGATATGCATATCTGAAAAGGGTACCAACACCAATAAAAGTACAACGGCAACAATAGCTGCGCGTGTGACGGCAGCTCCCAAAAAGGCAAGGGTCACCTCAAATGCGGTGAGCGGCGCCATCATCAAAAAGATTTGCATATTCATCAGCTTGCCCACCATGATGGAGCTGGATGTGTTGGCAAAAGCATTTTGCATCATCGCCATCATCACCAAACCCGGAATAAGAAATTCAAAGTAAGGCACATTCAAATCGGGCACAGAACGCGCACCCATAGCATAACGGAAGACAATCAAATACATCACAGCCGTTAATGCAGGTGCAACCACAGTCTGCATTTTCACATTAAGAAAGCGGCGTGTCTCTCGGGTGTATAATGTCCAACAGCCATACCAGTTCATGCTGTGGCCTCATCTTGGGTGATGCGCAGGAACACATCCTCTAAATCTTCATCTTGGATGTGCACGGTTAAAGCTTCGCCCCAACAAGCGATAGCAGCTTGATAGGCATCGTTAAAATTGGTGTGGCCATCGCATTTTTTTAAGCTTAGGGTGATGGTGTTATCCTGAATGCGTGGGCAAAAGTCTTTGAGTTTGCTGGCGATATTATCTGTCATGGCTTTCGGCTCAGCATAGGTGAGCACCAAGGATGAACTACCCACATTATCCAATAAACCTTTCATAGATTGTGAGGTAAGCAGTTTACCTTGGTTGATGATGGCAACATGGTCACACAATTCTTCTGCTTCTTCCAAATAGTGGGTGGTCAAAAGTATGGTTGTGCCTGCTGCATTGAGCTCACGCATAAAACCCCACAACCGCTTTCTAAGCTCGACATCAACGCCCGCAGTGGGTTCATCTAAAATCACAACTTTGGGTTTGTGCACCAAAGCTTGCGCCACCAACAAACGTCTGCGCATACCGCCAGAAAGCTGGCGTGCATTTTTTTTGGCATGTTCAGATAATTCTAAGCGCTCTAAAAGCTCATCAATCCATTTTAAGTCGGGCTTTACACCAAACATACCCGACATAATTTTAAGAATATCGCGCGGAGCAAAGAAAGGGTCAAAAGCAATTTCTTGGGGAACAACACCCAAGCGTTGCTTACACCACCTGCGCTCTGTGAATAAGTCTTTGCCTAAAAAAGTGACCTGACCCGTGCTTGGGTGAACCGTGTCTGCCAAGATATTAATCAGCGTGGATTTGCCAGCGCCATTGGGGCCAAGCAAGGCAAAAAATGAACCTTCAGGCACAGATAAATCTACACCATTAAGTGCTTTTTTTCCATTGGGGTATGTTTTGCTTAGTTGGTTAACCTCAAGCGCAATAGTCATTGAAGGTTAAGGTTTAATATTCGGCAGCGTGACCGCAACCTTGCCCAGTTTCCGCAGGGGTGAAGGATTTGCCGCAACCACAAGTCGAACCTGCATTCGGATTTTTAATGACAAAAGATTCGCCTTGCAATGAAGTTTGATAATCCACTTCAGAGCCTTTGAGCATATCCATGCTCATTTGATCCACCAAAAGACCCACGCCAAAGTTTTCAACCACAGTATCCGTATCTTTGATTTCATCATCAAAGGTGAAGCCATATTCAAAGCCAGAGCAGCCGCCACCAGAGACAAAAATTCTCAGCTTCAAACCTTTGTTTTCTTCATTCTCAAGCAAAGATTTAATTTTTGTTGCCGCACTTTCAGTTAATGATACAGACATAATAATTCTCCATGAACAGCCAATAATATGCTTAATTGTAGTCGGCTACAACCTAATCTTATTGGGTTAATTTAAGATGAACCATAAAATGAATGGCTTAAGCTTGTTCGCTTTCCATATTGGGCAGTAAGCTATCAATATAGTCATCAGGGTTAAACGGCATCAAATCTTCTAAGGTTTCGCCAACGCCCACATAACGTACGGGAAGCTTAAATTTGTCGCAGAGTTGTAATAAAATTCCGCCTTTACCTGTGCCATCCAGCTTGGTGACAATCAGCCCAGTGGTATGAATAATTTCCCGAAATTTATCCACTTGAGCCACTGCATTTTGCCCAGTGCCACCATCGACCACATGCCAAACTTCATGCGGCGCACCATCTAAAGCTTTGCCCATCACCCGATAAACTTTGGCAAGCTCATTCATCAACCCCGTATCGGTTTGTACGCGCCCAGCCGTATCAATAATAATC
>JALUHL010000167.1:1896-2699 GCA_027053695.1 Ghiorsea sp. | reverse complement strand
AAGCAGGCGGTGCGCTCTTACCGCACCTTTTCACCCTTGCCCAATACAAAGATATGGGGCGGTCTAGTCTCTGTGGCACTTTCCTGAGGGTTGCCCCTCACTGGATGTTATCCAGCATCCTACTCTGTGCAGCCCGGACTTTCCTCCCTATGCTTATGTTTTCACACATGCATAGCGCGACCATCCAAGCCACTTCGCGTGAGCAAGGGTAATGATTTTTTATAGAATTACGAACCTGTTATGATTTATCATCATCTTTGGGCTTTTTGACGGGCTTGAAAAATACCCAAAGCACACATGCCACAAGGATAAAAAATACACTCATTTCCACCAAGCTAAGCCACCACATAAATTAAGGGTTTTCCATGTTCATATCTTGCATATCCATGTTTTTCATGTCCATGCCGTTCATATCCATATCACGCATCTTCATATCATGCATCTGTGGCATGTTTCCCATATCATGATCCATCATCATGTGCTCTTGACCCATACCTTCCATATGCTGCATATGCATCATGCCATGCATCATTGCGCTGCCGCGAATCATGGTGAATGCCCCCATGATAATTAGCAACAAAGCCGCCGCTTTAAGCACCCAGCCACGCGCTTTTGGGGATGCGGATTTGAGCACCACAGGCACCAATGTCATGGCTGGAATCGTGCCTAAACCAAAGGCAAACATCATGGCTGCGGATAAAGCAATATTTCCTGAGGTTAAGCTTAGCGCAAGCCCTGCATACACAAGGCCGCAAGGCAGCAAACCATTGAATAAACCCACCATAAACCAGCTCATGGGCATG
>JALUHL010000167.1:0-1886 GCA_027053695.1 Ghiorsea sp. | reverse complement strand
GCTTGATGTTGCCGGTTGTACCCAGCCTGTAAGCCCAATGATTTTTGTGAATTTTGCCATCATTTTAACAAAGGGGTCAGGAAGCCAGCCAGCTAAATTTAAGCCAAATATAATCATCAGTGCGCCTGCCACCCATGTTAGCCCGCGTTGCATGCCTGCAAACCAAGGCACTTGGGTGATTGCCATGCCAACCATGCCCGCAATGAGCCCTAAGAATGTGTAGGTTGCGATTCGCCCAAGCTGGTAACTCATCAGCCCTGACCACCATATTTTGGGCCTAGACATGGTGAGTGTGGTGACCAAGCCACCACACATGCCTACGCAGTGCATGCTGCCTAAAAATCCCACGAGAAATGAAGCGATTATCAGTGTCATCATATTATCCTTTATTTTTATCAGCGATAGATTGTAGCAGCGGTTGGCGTAATTTTTTGTCAAACATTGCAGGGCTTACCAATTGTAATATCTGCTCGCCGCCGGCTGGCTGAATCATATCTAAACCCAGCTTGGGGTATAAAAAGTGGGCGTTGCCTTGCCCATCATTGAGGAGTTGCTCAGGTTTGCCAAACTTCTTCTGGAAAGCTTCAACATCAATCTGTTGCCCAGCAAGCACAGTGATATTGCTGATAGGTAATGTTTCGACATGCTCATACAGGCTTTCTTGTACACCCACACGAATCACACCGTTGGGAAAAATTTCTGGTTTATAAGCATCTTTTTTAATGTGTTCCAACAAGCTTTCATCGGCAGCAATGCCTAAAATAATGCTGTCACCTTGGTCAAACAAATCACCAAAAAAAGCTTCTAAATGTTTGGGTTGCTCAGCTTCGTTGCGGCCACGTTGTTTGGTAAACAGAGCAATATCGGGCACTAATTTTAAGGTTTGCATGGCATCATGCAGGCTGGTTTTGCCGATTTCTAAGCCGAGCAAGGATGTTTGTTCGCCACGTTGCTCTAAGTTCCACATCTCAGGTCTAGGGTTTGCCTCTGCATTGGGGTAGAGCCAATAGAATACAACAGCTAAAATAAGAGCCAAAACAATACGATATACCCATGTTGACATATGATAAGCTCCTCAGCGACAGTAAATCAGGGGAGCATGCTGCCATAATTATTTATAGCAACAAGGGTGTGCATGGTTAAACCAAGGGTTGGCATGGCCATCAATATGCGTTACGATACGCCCAATATCGAAATGGATATTACATCCAAAAGCTTGGGTATAAGGAATTGTGGAGGAGTTTGAATTATGAAAGAAAATGTAGGAACAGTAGATCGTTCGCTAAGAGTAGTGTTTGGTATTGCTCTTTTCTTCGTGGGTTGGCTTGGTTCTAGCGGTGCATTAAGCACTGTCATTTTGGTTATCGGGCTTGTATTGATTGTTACAGGTTTGATGAGCAGTTGCCCAATTTATTCTATTTTGGGTAAAAGCACTGTTGAACAACCCGATCCTCGCGGTCACTAAGTTCAAAATAAGTTTATGAAAAGGCGGCCTTTGGTCGCCTTTTTTTGTGTATATCCTTTAGGTTTTACCTTCTAGATGCGTCTTTTAAATGAAACATAAGCTATTAACCATGCTTGAAGTTAGGGGTTGGAGAAGGTGAGTTTGTCTTTACCGTCACTGTCAATGGTTGCGGTTAAGCCAAGTTTAGGGAAGTAGTAGGTCGTGATGGTTTTGCTATCTTGAGTAACTTTCTCAGGCTCACCAAATTGTGCTTTCAAAATGTCGGCATCCAGTTGCACGCTGGGAATGAGTATAAAATGATTAAATATTTTGTGCTGCACTGCCACAATATCTTCATTGGATAAATTCATGCGAATCACGCCATTGGGATAAATGCGTGGCGGGCTGCTTCGTTTACGCATGCTTTCTAATTCTTCGGGCG
>JALUHL010000166.1 GCA_027053695.1 Ghiorsea sp. | reverse complement strand
AGCAACACTTTTACTACTTTTTGAAGGAATGTGAATGGCGTTTTAACTACTCTAATCCAAAACAGCAATTATCCATTCTAAAACAATGGGTTACGAAGAATAATGCCTAGTTATCTGGGACAGCCCCATTTCTTTTTTTTATAGTTATCTTTTCCTCACCTTGGGGCTATCTTTTTTCTCTTTGTATGTAGATTTAGATGCCGAAAATCAGAGCCTAAATTCAGTTTATCATTTTGTTCAGGTTGTGCTGCCTTTTATAGGGTTGGTGGCTGCCACAAGGCTAAAATATTTACCACATGCTAATGTTAAATGCTATAGATATTTCATTTATACGGGTTTGATAAATTTGTGTTTAATTCTCTGCTCGTTGTTAGTTTTTTATTTTGATTATACATATGGAGAATTGAATTCTAATTTGACTTTGTTGAATAATTTCTTTTGGGATATGGAAGGGTATCTTTTGATTTACTTGCCTTTAGGGATTTACCTAGCTTTAAAGCAAAAAATTAGCACCAGATATTTGAATTTCTTTTTTTTCATAGCGATTATTATCCCGATAATGTTGGTGATTATTGGGTATGTGTTAAAGCCAGATGCTTTTATTGGCTCATTAACATTGACGTATTTGTACCTAATTGAGATAAATTTACTCTTTGTGTTAATGAGATCCACTTTGCCACAAATAAGAAAAAAGATAGTTATTACAGTTTTTTTAATTGGCACTATGCCTACAGTTATGTTTATCATTATGGGAATGTTTTACGTGGGGACATTTTTGCAAATATTTCTGACGGCTGGGTCAGTTGCGTATTTATTTTGGAGACCTGATGCAAGTCAGATGCTTACAAAAATCTAACGAATACATAATGCTTAATGATTATTTGGGTTGTTGAAACTAATGAAGTGGTTGAATGATATATTGTGCCTGTGGAATTGTAAAAGTGCTTATGATGTTGTTGACGGGATGTGGCGATGATGGGGTATTTTCGGGCTGTTATTTTCACATCAGGGGTGATTGCATTAGTGGCTCCAATATTATGGCAGGTTGTTGGTTTTCTTTTAGGAACAACGGTTATGCTTGCTGCTGCTTGGTTCTATGTTGCGCTGACGGCAGGTGTTTTGAGTTTTCTTCTTAATGGAATTGTTGGTCTTCCCGTTTTGTCGATGTTGGATAAGTTTAGAATTAGAAATGTATATGTAGTAGGTATTATTGGGGGCACTTTGGCGGTGCTGATATTTTCCCTTCCTGCATTTGGTAAGCCTGAAGGGGCTTGGGTCATTATTCCTTATTTTTTTCTTCTCGGAGCCATCAATGCAATCGCTCTGTTGAAGCTTCGGGGGAAGCAATAAAATTATTTACCATTGATATATTCCTCATCACTAAAGGTGACCAGCCAGTTGGGGAAATAGCAGATAAAGCCTGAAACAACCCATGTGCTAATCACAGCTTCCATGCCGCCCATCAATGCTAAAACCAAGGTGAAATCTTGGTAAATATGGAATGATGGGTAGTCTGTCCAGAGCAGTAAGCAGCCCGTGAGCACAGCATCCACTGCCCACATGCATAATAAATCTCCAATGCCGACTTTGGCGAAATAAACAGGGATAAGGCGAGGGAATTTGTAGTAAAATAAGAGGTGAATGCTTGATGCGACAACCACAGGCAGCAACACTGTTGTCGTGATATTAAAGCCCAGCGTTGAAACATCGCCCATACCTTTAGCGAAAAGCAAAAAGATATGAATAGAGGATAAAACCACGATGGCTGTCCAAGGGCCAACCATCATCACCGTCAGCATCACACCCAACCAATGCATATTCATACCGGGCTTGATGTCGGATTGAAGCATATACAAGGCGGATAATGCGATAAAGATAGAAGCCACTTGCAAACCTTCAGACCAACCTGACCAAAAGCGGGTTTCGGTGCGCCAAATAGCAACCAACAGAACTGGCACAACTAATATATTGCATATCATCAAGATATAGTCGGGGTATAGGCCAGCTGGGATATTCATGCGTTTAAATGAGCATCTGTTATTGGAGCGCTGCTTTGACGGCAGCGGATACTTTGCCCATATCTGCATTGCCTTGTGCTTTGGGGCGAACAATGCCCATTACGTTGCCCATATCTTTCATCGATGATGCGCCTGCTTCAGCAATGGCAGCTTCGACCATGGCTTGAATTTCAGCATCGCTCATTTGCTCAGGCATATACACTTCCAGCACCTTGATTTCGGCATTTTCTTTTTCAGCCAGTTCAGGGCGATTGGCATCCACATATTGCGTGGCAGAATCTTTGCGCTGTTTGATTAATTTGCTAATCACAGCAATCACATCGGTATCTTCTGCGGCTCGACCAAGCTCGATTTCCTTATCTTTAATGGCAGAGCGCAGCATACGGATTGCGCCCAATGCCAAGCTATCTTTGGCTTTCATGGCGGCTTTCATGTCATCTGTAATTTGTTGGGTAAGCATTGAATTTAACACCTTATTTTCATCTATTTTTATTGAATTTAGGGTGGTTATGCTAGGTGGCATTGTGTGGCATGCAAGCAAAATGAATATGGGTAAATAAAGGCAGTAAATAAATAGGGTTATTTTTTAATGTAATCTTTAACTTGATGTGGCTATGCTACGCGACCATGTCATTTATCAATCAAACATTTAAACCCATTTTAAACCGACTCGGCTCTATGCCTGT
>JALUHL010000165.1 GCA_027053695.1 Ghiorsea sp. | reverse complement strand
TGAACCCATGGCAAATGAAGACGCTCTGCATGAAAGCTTAAAGATGCTCATGGCAGAAGATGGTTTACACATCTCGCGCCGCCGTATTACTGTCTCAACATCAGGACTCACCCCACAAATTGAGCGTCTGGGTGAGATACACCCTGTAAATTTAGCTATTTCATTACATTCAGCATTGGATGACGAGCGAAATACCTTGGTTCCCATCAATCGCAAATACCCGCTGCAAACATTGCGTACATGCTTGAATCTTTATCCATTACCGCATCAACGCCATATTACCTTGGAATACCTTATGCTTGATGGTGTCAATGATCGCCAAGAAGATTTGCAAGCTTTGCTACAATTTGTGAATCCCGAACGTGAACGTGTTAACCTTATTCGTTTTAATCCTTATCCTGGCAGTCCTTACGAAGGTTCGCCCACAGAACACATGAATAAATTCGCACAAGACTTGATTTCTAAAGGCATTCGTGCAACCGTAAGGCGTTCGCGCGGGCAAGATATTATGGCTGCTTGTGGTCAACTTAAATCTTCGGCGGCGTAAACAAAGGGTAGCAGTTTAAAGGGAGGGGCAATGACGGTTACAAAACGTACCGGCATTATCGGTGGCAGTGGCTTGTATGCTATGCAGGGCATTGAGATTTTAGATGAGCTTGATATAGATACGCCATGGGGTAAGCCTTCAGCACCATTGCTGTTGGCTAGTTATCATGGGCAAGAAATCGTTTTTTTGCCACGCCACGGTGCAGGTCATGCGATTCCTCCCCATAAAATCAATTACCGCGCCAATATTTATGCGCTGAAACAAGCGGGGGTTTCACGTGTTATTTCAGTATCTGCGGTTGGCTCTCTGCGCGAAAATATTGCTCCTGGTGATTTTGTTTTGGTAGATCAATTTGTGGATCGTACGGTGAACCGCGAAAAAACTTTTTTTGATGGACCTATTGTGGCGCATGTGTCCATGGCTGACCCAATATGCTCCTGTTTGCAGAAATCTTTAATTCGCGCTTCAAAACAAGCCGCTATTCCAACCTATGAAGGTGGTACATATTTGGTTATGCAAGGTCCGCAATTTTCAACGCGGGCTGAATCCATGCTTTATCGCTCTTGGGGTATGGATGTGATTGGCATGACCAATATGCCTGAAGCCAAATTAGCCCGCGAAGCTGAAATGTGTTACGCAACCATTGCCATGTGTACTGATTATGATTGCTGGCATGAGGAAGAGGAAAATGTTTCTATATCTTCTGTCTTGGAAGTGATGCAAAGCAATGTTCAAAAAGTTCAAGGCTTGTTAGATTGTTATTTCAAACAGTCTGTGGATTCATGTGTATGTAGTTGCCAAGCAACATTGGATCACGGTATTTTTGCAGATTTAAGCCAACAAAGTGATGATGCATTACGCCCTATTCATGCATTAGTGGAGCGTTTATTATGATGCCTTTGATTCGTCATAGTTTTATTATTATTGTATGCATGAATCTTCTTACATCATGTCAAACAACAGGTTCTAAAGTTGATTCTGAACTAAAAAGTAAACAAGCCAAGATTCATTACCAAATAGGTTTGGATTCATTGCAGCGCGGTCAGCTTCCCAAAGCATTTGATGAGCTTATGCAATCCAATGAACTTGAACCTAATCGAGTAAAAACTTTGGAGACTTTGGCGTATGCATGGCGTTTGCAAGGTAACTTAAAGCAATCAGAAGCCTTTTATAAGCGGGCTATTGCTATTGCAGGAAGTCCCTCAGCTTATACCAACTATGGCTCACTATTGGTCTCTCTGCAGCGCTATAAAGAAGCTGAAATAATATTGCACAAAGCTTTGGAAGACCCACGTTATCGCAAGCAGTACCTTGCGCTAATTCTTTTGGGTGATGCATTACTTGGACAAGACAAACCCAATGAGGCTATCAAAAGCTATCGCAAAGCAGCTTTGATGAATCCCAAGCAAAGCATCTCCCAACTTAAAGAGGCGCAAGTGCATGAGAAAATGGGGCGTTTAAACTATGCGCAAGCTTTATATGAAAGCATACTGCGTCAACAGCCTAGCCAGCGCCCTGCCCTAGAAGGATTGATAGGACTACTTATAAAACAATCGAAGATTAAGGCTGCTCGTCAACAATTAGCAAGTTACCTTGAAAAAGAGAAAAACCCATTAAATCGAGCTTGGGCAAGTGATGAGCTAACACGTTTGGGACATTTATAAATGTCTTCGAATACGGAAGTTGGCGCAGATAACCCTGAAACGCTTTCTCGGGAAGCGATTCTTCTGGAAGTTGGTGAATTATTAAAAAGTGAACGAAATAAAAAAACAATTTCCATTGATGTGGTTGCCAAGGCATTGAATCTTCGCAAAGCTTATCTTGAGGCATTGGAGGCTGGCGATTGGTCAAACATGCCTGGAGAGGTATATGCACTAGGTTTTTTACGTCAATATGCAGCTTATTTGCATTTGGATTTAGATCATACCATTGAAAAACTAAAATCAGGTCATTATCAACTTACCAAACCACTAACCTTCCCTGACCCACCTATTGCACCAAAGAAATCTTGGATGATTATCGCAGCCTTAAGCTTTATTTTGCTATTTGTTGGATTAAATATATTCAACCATACGCCTGCCCCCTTACCATCAGAGTTAATGCAGGATTCAGCTGTAAGTATGCAAAAATTAGATGAAGCTCATAACACGTCTAATAC
>JALUHL010000164.1 GCA_027053695.1 Ghiorsea sp. | reverse complement strand
GTGTACCTTCGTAACCCTCAAATAATTCAGGTGCAATATAGTTGGCCGTGCCCTCCACATGGGCTTGTTTAAGGGGTGTGTGGATTTCTTCGAGCCCTGATACACGAGTGGAACCAAAATCGATGATTTTAATCATGCCGTGTTCATCGACCATAATGTTTTGCGGCTTGATATCTTGATGAACCATCTCTTTGCGATGGAAAGCCCTCAAACCCTTAATCATTTGTCCAACCATATCGCGGACTTTTTCTAAATCAGGTTTAGGGTTGTCCAAAATCCATTGGGATAGCGGCATGCCTTGGATGTATTCGGTGACATAATAAATACAACTGCGCTCGCGCTTGAGTTGGAGCACTTTAAAGATGTGTGGATTATCGATGCGTCTACCCACCCAAACTTCATGCAAGAATTTATCAATATAAGCGGGGTCATCCTCAAAGTTCACAGACGGGGTTTTGAGCACCACCGTTTCACCACTTTTTATATCCTCGGCAAGATAGACTTGGATGGTCGTGCTGGTATGTAATTCTTTTATAATTTTATAGCCATCGAGCTCTTGCCCAATGTCCAAAGGCGGAGGGAAGGGAAGGGATGTAAGCTTTTTATAATATTCATTCTCATCTTGGTTGGGTAGCTGAGTAACATGCAAGATTTGGCAAGTGACATTATCATCGCTACCTGCTTCTAAAGCAGCATCCACAATATGCTGAGCGGCAGGTTCAGGTTCAGCAGCAGAGGCAAGCTTAAGGATTTTGCTGTCATCAATAAATTCATGTATGCCATCCGTAGTCAAGACAAACCTATCACCGACTTCGACCAATAGTTTGCTGTAATCAAGGTTGACTTCATGTTCGCCACCCATGGCTCTAGCCAAATACGTTTTGTTTTTATCAATCACCAACCTATGGTCTTTGGTGAGGCATTTGATTTCACCGTTGCGAATCAAATAAACTCTAGAATCACCGACATGAAAAATATGGGCGGTGGTGGACTTAAGCACCAACACCGCAAGGGTAGTGGCTAGGCTTAGCTGCGACTCATATCGAATTTGACCTTGGCTATACAACCAAGAGTTGAGTGATTTGATGATGCGCTCACCAGAGGTTTGCACGCTCCAAGACATAGGCGTGCTAAGGTAGTCATCAATAAACCCTTTAACACAGTGCTCGCTAGCTTCGCGACCTGCTTCAGATGAGCCTACGCCATCAGCAGTAACCGCAATGATACCTTTGTGCTTTAGGTCGCGCCCTTTGGATATATGGATGCCACAAGAGTCTTCGTTTTTCGCTTTTATGCCTGCCGAAGAGTATTGACCTGCTGAAACTACCAGTGTGTTTTTCATAGGCTTTAGTGTAGCTCAATCCTTTCGATCGTACCATCTGGCAATACTTCAACCATGGTTCCTTTCGGCTCATCTAAGAACAAACCGCAAATTGCCGCAAATAAGATGCCGCCTGAAATAGTCATAAAAAATGCAGATGCGGGCACAAGAGAGAACACGGTTAAAAACACAACTGCACCGATGTTGCCATATGCGCCAACCATGCCTGCAATTTGCCCTGTTAAGCGGCGTTTAATCAATGGTACAACAGCGAAAACACAGCCTGCGGCAGCACCCAAGCAAAAGGATGCGAACATCATCACGGCAACCGCGAGAGCAACAGGCCATTGCCCTGTAATCTGGGACATGCCAAAAAAGCCAATGCACGCACCCGTTAATAGCAATACCATAGAACGTTTACGTCCAAAGTGGTCGCTAATCCAGCCGCCAGATGGACAAGATAGGATATCCATGATGGCAAATGTTGCGCCCACCATACCAGCCATGGCAATAGGCATGAGGAAAGTTTCTTTGAAAAATAAGGGGAGCATAGACACGACCGCAAGCTCAGATCCAAATGTCACCGCATAAGCCACGCTCAAAATAGCCACTTGTTTGAACTTGTAGCGGTGAATTTCAGGCATTTGTTTTACAAAGATGTCTTTGTTGACATGATATATTTTTTTGCATTGGTAGGCATAAATGAGCACCAAAACAGCATAAATAATATAGGCAGCTGATTCGCTAATTAAACCTAAACCCGCTACTTTCCAAGTTAAAACTGCCATGGCCAGATACATGGGTATATTCATCAACAGGTAAAAGAAAAGGTCGCCTTTACTTGAGATTTCTAAGCCACCTGATTTGTTTGGTTTGAAATAGGTTGAGCCTGCGGGGGTATCGGTGACCGAAACATAATAAATACCTGCGTAAATCAGCGCAATCACGCCAGTAATCGCCGTGGCAAAGCGCCAGCCATCATCGCCGCCAATCATAAGAGCGATGGTGGGTAAGCTGATGGCAGCAGCAGCAGAGCCAACGTTGCCCAAGCCTTTGTAAATCCCCTCAGCAAGACCAAGTTGTTTTGCAGGGTACCATTCGCTAATCATACGAATACCAATCACGAAACCTGCGCCAACAAAACCAAGAAGAAAGCGTGAAAGCGCTAAAGTTTCAAAGGATTGGGCAGTGGCGAAAAAGAAACAAAGGATTGCGCTGAGCAGCAGCATGGCAGCATACATTTTGCGAGGGCCGTAGATGTCCACCAGCATACCTGTAACAATCCTCGCGGGGATAGTGAGCGCAACATTTAAGATGAGTAAGGTTTTGATTTGTTGGTCGCTCAGCCCCATGGCTTCTTGAATCACAAGAAGAAGTGGCGCATGGCTGAACCAGACTAAGAATGTGACAAAGAATGCAAACCAAGTCATGTGTAAAATTTTGGCTCTGCCTGTGAATGAAAGGAAATTGGCTTTCATTGAAGATGTACTCATGGTGAATGATTCCTCTTATATTAGTTTATAGTTAAGCTCACTTGAGCAAGGCAAGTGCCACAATGGTTTCTCAAGCTTTTTTCTTTAGAATATGAATATTTTACCACGTTAAGGGAGCATTAAGCTCAAATTGTATGCATAATATGCCTATATATTAATCATAATGCAGTATTGCAAGCTGATTTTTGGTGGAAATACTGATTCTTGCCTAGGCACGCAGTTTGCTAGTCATGTGTGTAGATATAAAAGAAGCGACTACCGAAGAGGTTAAGATGAGCAATAAGAAGAAGTTGGTAATGATTGGTAATGGCATGGCTGGTGTGCGAGCCATTGAAGAGATTTTAAAGGCCAATCCCGACATGTTTGAGATTACGATTTTTGGTGCGGAAAAATATCCGAACTACAATCGTATTATGCTTTCACCTGTGCTTGCAGGCGATACCACGATTGAAGATATTATCTTGAATGATGAGCAGTGGTATAAAGATAATGGCATTAAGCTACACATGGGCAAGAAGGTCACGGAAATTCATCGTGGCAAAAAAGTGGTCACTGCTGAAGATGGAACGACGGCTGAATATGATAATTTAATTATCGCCACGGGTTCTAACCCATTTATTATCCCTATCCCAGGGCATGATAAAGATGGCGTGATTGCATTCCGCGATATTGAAGATTGCGATAAAATGTTTGAAGCGGCGAAAACGTATAAAAAAGCTGCGGTGATTGGCGGTGGCCTGTTGGGCTTGGAAGCGGCGAAAGGTTTATTAAACCTTGGTATGGAAGCCACGGTGATGCATGACCAAGATACTTTGATGAATATGCAGCTCGATAGCGTGGCTGGCGAGATGCTTAAAACTTCTTTGGAAGCACAAGGTATGCAATTTAAAATGTCCACACTGACCACGGAAGTGTTGGGTGATAAACGCGTTGAAGGTTTAAAATTTAAAGATGGCTCGACTTTAGACTGTGACTTATTGGTCATGGCAGTGGGTATTCGCCCGAACAAAGCCTTGGCTGAATCAAGTGGTTTATTCTGCAATAAAGGCATCGTGGTCAACGACTATATGCAGACAGTGACGGATGCATCGGTGTATGTGGTGGGTGAGTGCGCTGAGCATAGAGGCATTGCATACGGTCTTGTCGCACCGCTGTTTGAGCAAGCCAAGGTATTGGCATATCAAATCACAGGTAATGGTTTAAAATCATATACGGGTTCTGTGGTGTCCACCAAGTTGAAAGTATCAGGCATTGATGTATTTTCAGCGGGTGACTTTATGGGCACGCCAGGTGCAGACACGATTGAATTATTGGATAAACATGGTGGCGTGTATAAGAAAATGATTCTTGAAGATGACAGAATCAAAGGTGTGGTCATGTTTGGCGATACTGCGGACGGCCCTACCTTCTTCCAGTGGATGCAAGATGGCAAAGATGTGTCAGAGCTGCGCTCCAGCATTTTATTCTCTGCATCAGGTTTGGGCGATTCGGGTCACTCGGGCGAAGATTTAGCATCGGCCATGAGTGATGACACGGTGGTGTGTGGCTGTAATGGCGTGAGCAAAAAAGATATTGTGGATGCCATTGTTAATGATGGCGTGACCACACGCAAAGAAGTGACGGCTTGTACCAAAGCGGGTGGTTCGTGCGGCGGTTGTATTGGTTTGGTGGAGCAGATTTTAGCTTCAACTTTGGGTACAGCGTTTGTGGAATCAGAAAACGACCCCATTTGTGGCTGCACAGAGCTCAACCATGAGCAAGTCAAAGAGCAAATCAAAAACAAGAAATTAACCCATGTGCGTGAAGTGATGAACGTGTTGGATTGGCAAGGTGAAGGCTGCCAAGTTTGTCGCCCTGCGATTAACTATTATATCGGTATGATTTGGCCTGAAGATTCAGAAGACGACCGTACTTCGCGCATCGCCAATGAAAAGATGCATGCCAACATTCAGAAAGATGGCACTTTCTCTGTTATTCCGCGTATTTATGGCGGCGTAACCACACCAGATGAGTTGATTAAAATCGCAACGGTAGCCAAGAAATATGATGTGCCCACTGTGAAAGTCACGGGTGGTCAGCGCATTGATTTGTTGGGTGTGAAGAAAGAAGATTTGACAGCGATGTGGAAAGATTTGGATATGGCATGCGGCTATGCGTATGGTAAAGCGCTGCGTACAGTGAAAACCTGTGTGGGTTCGGAATGGTGCAGGTTTGGCACGCAAGATTCTACATCCTTAGGTATTCATTTGGAAAAACAACTCGATAGGATTTGGTTTCCTGCCAAAGTAAAATTGGCAGTATCAGGCTGTCCACGAAACTGCGCGGAAGCGACGATTAAAGATGTGGGTATTGTTGGCGTGGAAGGTGGTTGGGAAATCAGCACAGGTGGTAACGGTGGCGTACATGTTGTGGCAACAGAGCTGCTGTGCATTGTTGAGAATGAAGCAGAAGTTGAAGAAATCACTAAGGCTTATTTGCAACATTA
Organism: Ghiorsea sp.; assembly: GCA_027053695.1. GTDB lineage: Bacteria > Pseudomonadota > Zetaproteobacteria > Mariprofundales > Mariprofundaceae > Ghiorsea. Next base: position 3,416 of record JALUHL010000164.1, on the reverse strand, counting down.
CCGTGAAACAGGTCGTCACAATGAGCGGACTGCGCCTTGGCAACAACGTGTGGGTTTAGACAGTATTAAAGCTGCGGTTGTGGATGATATTGAAAATCGTAAAGCCTTGGTTGAGCGATTGCATACATACCTAGCGCAGCAGGATAAAGACCCATGGGTAGCGCGTGTTGAAGATGCAGATAAAGGTTATGAAAAATTCAAGGAATACCAGCCGATTGATATTCCTGTTCGTGTGGAGACAGTATAATGTCTGATAAGAATTACTCAGATCAAAAGTGGATTGAAGTTTGTAAGCTGGATGACATTCCACCAGCACAAGCACGTACAGTGCGAGCGGATAACACGGTGATTGCAGTGTTTCGTTTAACCGATGATAGGGTGAAAGCGGTTGAAAACCGTTGTCCGCATAAAGATGGACCATTGGCAGAAGGCATTATTTCTGGCGATGATATTTTGTGTCCATTACACAACTGGCGTATTCATTTGGATGATGGTCAAGTGGCTGCACCCGATGAAGGTTGCGTGAAAACGTATCCTGTTAAAGTTGAGAGTGGTACAGTCTTTTTACAAGCTTAATGCTTAACCACAAGGTGTGGTTTGTTGAATCAATGATGGAGTTTCGATGACTCAAACAGTCAATAGTGCCTGTTCCTATTGTGGTACAGGTTGTGGAATTGTATTGGAAACCGATGGTGAAAACATTATTTCACTTAGCGGCGATACTAAGCACCCAACCAATGAGGGCAAGCTTTGCTCCAAGGGCAGGGAATTGCATAAAACGGTTAATACTCAAGACCGTTTATTGGTGCCTCAGCTTCGCACATCTTTGGATGCGCCTTTTGCCCCTGTAGATTGGGATACGGCTTTACATCACACGGCGCAGAAGTTTGCAGATATTATCCAAGAGCATGGCTCTGATGCGGTGGCTTTTTATGTGTCGGGTCAGTTGCTCACTGAAGATTACTATGTGTTTAACAAGCTTATGAAAGGGTTTATTGGTAGCAATAATATTGACACCAATTCTAGGCTTTGCATGAGTTCTGCTGTGGCAGGTTATAAGCGCGCATTTGGCGCAGATGGCCCGCCGACCTGTTATGCCGATATTGAATTGGCATCCTGCTTTTTTATCACAGGCGCAAACCCAGCGTATGCTCACCCCATTGTTTTCCGCAGATTAGAAGCTGCCAAAGAAGCCAATCCAGATTTAAAAATTATCGTGGCAGACCCACGCCGCACTGACACTTGCTCGATTGCTGATTTACATTTGCCACTCAAACCCGGCACAGATGTGCTTTTATACCAAGCCATGCTACATGTGATGATTCAGGAAGGTTTATTGGATGAAGCTTATATTACAGCGCATACGACAGGTTTTGAGGCAGTCAAAGCCAAAGCCTTATCGCTTAACCTTTTACAAGCAGCAGAAACTTGCGGGCTAGATGCCAACGATATTGTGCAGGCAGCGCGCTGGTTTGCGACCAACAATACCCTTTCATTTTGGACCATGGGTTTGAATCAATCGTCATCGGGCACAGATAAAAACAACGCTCTAATCAATCTTCACTTGGCTACAGGCCTCATTGGTAAAGAAGGCTGTGGTCCATTTTCGCTTACAGGACAACCCAATGCTATGGGTGGCCGCGAAGTAGGCGGTATGGCAAATATGTTGGCGGCGCATAGGGATTATACCAACCCAGAACACCGCAAAGAAGTGGCGGATTATTGGGGTGTGGATGATGTTTCTAGTAAACCGGGTTTGACGGCAACGGAATTATTTAGCGCACTTGAAGAAGGTACGGTCAAAGCGGTGTGGATTGCTTGCACCAATCCGATGGTATCTATGCCTGATGCGAAGCGCGCAGAAGCAGCGCTTAAAAAAGCAGAGCTGGTGATGGTATCGGATGCTTATCATCCCACGGACACCACCAAATTAGCGCATGTGTTATTCCCTGCATCAGGTTGGGCGGAAAAAGAAGGTACAATCACCAATACTGAGCGCCGTATCACGCATTTGCAGCAAGCCATTCCCAAAGCGGGATTATCCCGAGATGATTGGAAAATTGCGGCTGATTTTGGCGTTGTGTTGGGTGAAAAGCTTGGTAAAGATTGGTCTAAGGCTTTTGCTTATGAAACTGCAGGCGATGTTTTTGATGAGCATTGCGGTTTAACCAAGGGTATGGACATTGATATTTCAGGTTTGTCGTATGCTGTGCTTGATGAATTTGGTCCGCAACAGTGGCCATTCAAAGCAGGTGAGAAGCCGAATCAAGTTCGGCGTTTGTACACAGATTATCAATATGAAACTACCGATAAAAAAGCGCATTTTATTGATATGGATTATATTCCAGTGGCTGAACCTACGGATGCCGATTATCCGTTGTCGTTGACCACAGGTCGTATCCGCGACCAATGGCATACCATGACTAAATCGGGAACTGTGCCACAATTGATGCAACATATTCCCGTGCCTACTGTGCAAATTCATCCTGATGATGCAGAGCATTATGGCATTGAAGAAGAAACCTTGGTGATGATTGAATCGCGGCAAGGGCAAGTGATTGTGCCTGCGCAAATCAGCAAAGATATTCGTACAGGTTTAATCTTTTTACCCATGCATTGGGGCAAAATGACCGCGCGTAGTGGCCGAGCCAATAGCTTGATTAAAACGGCGGTTGACCCTGTATCCAAAGAGCCCGAATATAAACATGCAGCCGTGCGCATCGCGCCATTTAAAGCAGCTTGGCAGGGTATGATGCTGATGGCTGGGCAACACACTGATTTAGGGCGCAAAATGATTGAAGGTTATACTTATGGTGTGGTGTCATGTTTTGGTGTGCAGCATCCTGTGACCTCCATTGACTTGGCATGCACCAAAGCTTTGCAGGATGAGCAGTATAAACGCTTGGATTATATCTTGGAGCAAGGAAAAGCTTTTGAAGTGCTCACCTATGTTGACCGAAGAATGGGTATCAATCGCAAGGCATGGATTGATAGTGATGGTCACCTTGTGGCTGTGCGTTGGGTAGGTGGTGATATTTCTGAAGCCAAATGGTTGCGCAAATTGATGTTGGAAGGCACGGATGTGGGTGATATGCGTCCATTCTTGCTTGCGCCAAGCAGCGTGGTCAACACTGAAGATACCAAAGGCAAAATCATTTGCGCTTGTCATAATGTGGGCGAGCTTGAACTCAAGGCTGCGATGGAAAGTGGCTGTGGTGATTTGGAAACATTAAAGAATTGTACCAAGGCAGGTACGGGCTGTGGCTCGTGCATACCGGAGATGAAAAGACTATTGTCTGGCTCATGAACGCCAAGCCCATCAAGTTTTATCCACAAACCAAAGCGCCGAATACGCGCCAAGGGCTGCATGATTCCTTTGGACGCAAGCTTAATTATTTGCGCATTTCAGTCACCGA
>JALUHL010000163.1 GCA_027053695.1 Ghiorsea sp. | reverse complement strand
GGTTTCAGGGATAAATACCGATAAACGGCTTGTTTCCAAGTGGGTGAGCCAGCCAGCCATAAACTGATGGTATAAAATATCCATTTTTTCAGCATCGGCTGCGGCTTCTTCACCAATATAACCTGCTGATGATGCGATTTCACCGCGTACGGCAATATCAGGATTGCCAATGATGGGCGTTTCTTCGCTGTGCAGCATGCGGAAGTTGCCTGCTAGGTCTAAATAGAGCAGCCAAGGTGTACCGATTTCGGCTTGTGCAATGGTTTGTAGCATTTGTTCTTTGCTGGGCACTGGCGCAGGGGATAGGCGATGCACAATCACATGCGATAAAATACCACTGACCAAAAAATCAAACATGCCTGTTTTACCTTTGACTTTTAAGCCTGTGTCTTTGTCTTCCACCAAGCGAACATTGACCCAGCCACGCACTTCTTCTTTATCAGTGAGCTTGGCATCATGCTCTTTTAATGGCTCGCCCATGCTGATGGGTCGCCATGTGTTATCATCTTGTAAACGCCATGATTTGTTGCCCAGTTGAGGCATGGCAACGACTGAGAATACGATGTTCATGTGTTTTTCCCTGTATAATCATCAATCACGGGTAAACCAGTGTTTGGATTCAAGCGCAAACAAATTTCACCACGCAATAAGCGCAATAAATCATTGCCGACAAGCTCAGCACGCCAACCGTTTAAGCAAGGCACATCAGGTGCATCCGTAAAAGGTTTGTTGCCCCATGATGCAAGGGCAGAAAGCTCGCTTTTGTTGGCCAGAATCGTTGATGAAATACTGGCTTCATCAGCTTTGAGGCGAAGTAGGGTGGATAATAATTCTAGGCGTAAATCTGTACCTGAAGTGTTGCTCTTGCGCGCAGCAAGCTTAGGCCAATCTGCCTCTGGGCAATCCAAGCCTTTTTGCCAAAGCTTAAGCCATGTATCACCAAAGCGGCGCACCACACCAGCATGAAGCCCGCGCATTCTGTTCATCACATCGATGGTGAGCTTATCGCGCTTGGCAATTTCAATCAGCACATCATCGGAGACCAAACGACGGCGAGGCATATCTTTTTTCTGCACCTGCTCTTCTCGCCATGCGGCAAGCTCGCGCAAAATTGCCAAATGTTTGGGCTTGAGTTTATTCACACCTTTAACCCGCCAAAACACTTCATTTTTGTCGATAAGGTAAGTACCCGTGTTGGTTAAAATAGCCTGCTCTTCATCCAGCCAAGTGCTGCGTTTCCTGGCTTGTAACTCTTCTTTTAGGGCTTGATAAATCGGCATCAAATAAATCACATCATCAGCAGCATATTGAAGCTGCTGCTTGGTTAGTGGGCGCTGCAACCAATCGCTAAAGGATTCGCCTTTGGCTAAAGCTTTGCGGGTGATGCGCTGCACCAAATTGCCAAAACCCACTTGCTGACCATAACCGAGTAATGCTGCGGCGACTTGGGTATCAAACATGGGCAGTGGTAGCCCGCCAGCATGCTCTAAAATAATCTCTAAATCTTGGCGACCAGCATGAAATACTTTAAGAATGTCAGGGTTTAACATGATATCCCAAACAGGCTTTAAATCTTTGATGGCTATAGGGTCGATAATATAAACACCATCGTTGCAACCGATTTGCAGCAAAGCAAACTGGGGATAATAGGTCTTTTCTCTGTGGAATTCGGTATCAACACACAACACCTTGGCAGATTCTAAAACTTGGCAAGCTTGGGTGAGTTGTTCGGGTGTATCAATGTATTCAAACGTTGTAGGTGCATTCATGTGGCAAGACTAACTTGAAAAAGGAAAGGCTGCCAACAGGCAGCCCTTCAATCACGGATATAATACGGTTTATCTTTGCTCTGCCTTAGGGCTAAAGCGCTGGTATAAACATGGCAAGACAAATAATGTGAGCAGGGTAGAAGATATTAATCCGCCCACAACCACAGTGGCTAAAGGCTTCTGAATTTCAGAACCAATACCCGTTGCAAGCAGCAATGGAATCAAACCTAGCCCTGCAATCATCGCTGTCATCAACACAGGCCTTAGCCTGCTTTCCGCACCATGGCGAATGGCTTGGTTGATATCATCCCTATCACCCAAATACCTGTTAATCGCATCCACCAATACCACACCATTGAGCACAGCTACGCCGAACAAGGCGATAAAACCAATACTGGATGGCACGGATAAATATTGCCCAGAAACAAGCAACGCCAATATACCACCAATCAATGCCAATGGCACATTCAGCATAATCAATGCTGCCTGACCCACGGAATGGAACATGAAATAGAGCAGCAAGAAAATCATCAATAAAGAAAGCGGTACCACCACCATGAGTTTGGCTTGAGCGCGTTGTTGATTCTCAAATTGACCACCAAACACCACGGTGTAACCCGTAGGCAAATCAATCTCACTTTGGATTTTGGCATCAAGCTCGGCAACAAGGCTGCCCATATCTCTGCCTTCCACATTGCTCTGAATCACAATACGCCGCTGCACATCATCGCGCTTAATCATGGGCGGGCCTTGCTCCACACCAATGCTGGCAACATCATCCAAGCGCACCCAAGCGCCAGATGCAGCTTGCAGAATTAAGCCGCCAATCTTTTCAGCGCTATTGCGATAATCTTCATGTAGACGCACATAAATATCGTTGCGTTCATTGCCTGAAATGACTTGCCCTGCAGATACGCCGCCAATGGCATCAGCAATCAAGCTCATCACATCATCAATAGGAATCCCATACC
>JALUHL010000162.1 GCA_027053695.1 Ghiorsea sp. | reverse complement strand
GGCGTTCCCACAGCTTATATTTATCACGGCAAACAACTGCTGGCTTCATACCCTTTACCCAAAGGCGATAAGGTCATTCATGTGCCAGCCAAAGGCGAAATTGGCATATCCGATATTGAAATCTCCAAGCAAGGCATTCGTTTTGTTTCATCGCCATGCTTAACCCACCACTGCACCCTATCGGGCAGGAAAAAACAATCAGGCAGCGTGATTGCTTGTGTGCCCAACCATATTATGGTGGTTTTGCGCGGTTTTGATGATAAAAATTCAAAAAATGTGCATTTTGATGCGATTACAGAGTGAAAATGATGCGAAATGATGGTTCTTTGAATATGCCGCCTCGCCCAAGCCTGGCTTCTTTAGAAAAGAAAGCCGTGTGGTTATCTTTTTTATTGATGGCGATTGGTTTGCATGTGTTTGAAGCAGCATTACCCAGCCTTGGGCCTTGGTTTAAATTGGGATTAGCCAATATCATGACATTGCTGGCTTTGATGTTTTTTGGCATACGCGCTGCATTGCTGCTGGCGATTGCTCGCGTGATTATCGGTAGCATTTTCATCGGCACATTGTTTACACCTACCTTCTTTATCAGCCTTGCAGGTGCGCTCACTGCAGCTTTTACCATGCTTGTATTGTATCTCTTGTTTCCAAGAATAAGTTTAATCAGCTTGAGCTTGTTTGCTGCCGTCGCACATATGTTGGGGCAATTTGTTGCCGTGGAAACTTGGTTTATCCAACAGCCTGCTGTGTATTATTTGTTGCCACCGCTTCTATTCTTATCATGTATCAGCGGCTGGATAAATGGCTCCATCGCCAGCTATCTTTGGCAGCGATTGCAAGATAAAATATAGCCCGCAGCATACCTATCGTATCCACGGACTATCACTCCCCTAGATTTATAATGAATTATTGACTAATATACATAGAGGTCGGGGTTAATTATGAAACGTCATATCATCATAAGCTTTATCATTTGTTGTCTATCGGCTCAGCTTTCTTTTGCAGAACCTGCGCAAGACACAGGTGCTTTATTGGGCGAAGCTATTGAAGATATTAACTTTCAAGATTTTGATATTGCAGAAAAGAAATTAACCCAAGTATTAGCTGTTGAGCCAGAAAATCCCTATGCAAAATATTATATGGCCAGCTTACTTTCTCAAACCAAACGAGCTAGGGAGGCAGTGCCCTACTTAGAAAGCATCAAAGATTCCGCAGACTTATTTCCCGATTATCAGCATTTGCTCACATCAACATATATGGCAGCAGACATGCCTGAAAAAGCCGTGCCTATTTATAAAGCTATGCTTGATGAAAATCCCTTAGATGCTGAAAATATATTCCAATATGCCAACGCATTAGAGCAAAATGGCGCATATGAGCGTGCCATGGCACATTATCGTCAGTTGACCAAATCAGACTCATCATACGCTGATGCTGCAAACTTTCAGTTGGGCAATATCATGATGGCCTTTGGCGCCAACAGGCATGCTAATGAACAGTTTAATCATATTGCAGATACTTCAGCATATGCCGCGACAGCCAAAGAATACCAAGCTTCATTAGCGCCTGCTTTAAAGCCTTTCAGCTTATATCTTTCAGCAGAGTATTTTATCAATGACAACCCTGGCTCTGCATCATCCACCTATGCCAAAGGTGCCGTGCCGCAAGCTGCGGCAAAAGGTAGTGCTGGGCAGACTTTAGTTGCAGCCCTTTCTTCCACAGCTTGGGAAATCAACTACCGCTTACAAACCAAACTTGCATATACTTATTATACCACCTCATACAGTGAAAGTTTTGCCAAAAGCAATGATTTTACAGGGCATTTCTTTGCCCCAACCTTAACCTATGCCTTCTCGCCACAATTAAAGCTAGAAAGTAAAATTGATTACCAAATTTTTAACCTTGGCGCATATAATCTATCCAACAACTATGGTGGTGCTTTGAATTTGCGCTATACCGCAAAGGATAATCTATCTTCTTTGTATGCCAGCCTCAGTTATATGCGCAAGCGGTATAATCAAAACTTTGGTGCGGTGGGGACAACAGTGAATATGCAATATTTGGATGCCAATTCACCCACCCTTGGCGCAGGTGGCTACTTGGTTTATTCAGATTATTATGCTGTGCTCAGCATCGATTATAGCTTGCTCTTTGAGCGCACCTTAACCAACGCCAACGCTGTATTGAATGAAAAAGCACAAGATAGTGTATTTAGAGAACACAGCCTATCCATCAGCCATCATCTGCCCTTAGAGGCGCTTATATTATTCAGGGCTAAGCTTTGATGTTTCTTTGGGTTATACCTTTAGAAATTATGTGAACCCTCAATCAGGCACATCACTACCTAGCATCAAACCCGGCAATTATTTTACGGCGCAAACCACAACAGCAGGCACTAAAATCCAATATGATATTGGCACTGCATACAATTTGAGCGTTGTCCTTGGTTACAATTGGGCAAAAGCTACTTCACAAGCTACCGAATTAAGCTATGCCCAAACCCGTTATTATACACAAATCTCTGGTTCGTATTAAGAGGCTTGCTTACGTTTTCTGGTGATACGCACACCCATCATCAGCATCAGCAAACTCATCCAGGCCCAGCCACCTGATTGGCCACCGCTGCTACTTCCGACTATACAACTTGCTGCATCAGGTGTGCCGCCTGAGCCCGTGGTGACTTTAACGGATGCACTACCAATACTTCGATTACCGCCTGCATCATCAGCAAAGAAAGTCACTTTGGTTGTGCCAATCGGGAACACTGAAGGCGCATCATTAAAGACTGTAACCGATGTATCCACGTTATCTGTTGCCGAGGCTCCCGCCAAGAAGGTTTGTATCAGGGCATTGCTTAAATCCGTACCCAACGCACTGGTTGCAAGCACCGATATATCGCTTGGTACGGTTAATGTTGGTGGTGTATCATCAACCACCGTAATCGAACCAACCGCTGTACCCACATTGCCATAGGTATCCGTTGCCGTGAAGGTAATATCAACCGTTGCATTCAAAGCAAAGTTTGCAGGTGCATCGTTGCTAACCGTGCGGGAGCCTTCATAATCATCAAGCGCAATCACAGCATTGATAAACTGCTGCACATAAGGGTCACTCACGGGCAAACCTGCTGAAGTCTCTGCAGATAGCGTAAGGGCTGATGGTGTTGGTAAATACACTGTTGGTGCTTGCGCATCCCAAACGGTTACTTTAGCATTAGCATAACCCCGATTGCCTTGTGCATCATCCACAAAGAAAGTGACTGTGGTTGTGCCCACTGCAAAGATTTGCGGTGCATCATTATTGGTGCTTGCAACAGTAATCACACCATCCACATTATCTGTGGCAGTTGCTCCCGCTAAGAAAGCGACAATGGCTGCATTACTATTGAACACACCCAAGCCACTGGTAGAAGGAATTGTAATATCGGCAGGCGGTGTAATCACAGGTGCTGCAAAATCTTTAACTGTAATCGATGCTGAGTTCAATGGATTATGCCCTACATTGCCGTATGCATCCGTTGCATAAAAATCAATGAACACTTGCGTGCCAACAGGGAATGTTGCAGGTGCATCATTGCTCACACTTAATGCACCGGGGTCCCAGTTATCAAATGCCGTCACTAAACCAATATATTGCTGAACATATGGGTCAGTGATTGGCACAGCCGTAGCACTGGTCGCTGCTATCTCATAATGTGCTGGTGTAGGAAGTACAATGGTGGGGGCTTGTGCATCCGTCACCGTAACATTGGCAACAATAGATGCTTGATTACCCGCAGCATCGCTCACACTAAAGGTTACTGGCGTTGTACCAATCGGGAACAGCGCAGGCGCGTTATTGGTTATAGTGTTAATCACACCATCCACATTATCTGTGGCTGTCGCACCGGCTAAAAAAGTAACCACAGTAAGATTGGTATTGGTCACACCCAATACCCCTGAAACAGAAGGCACGGTAATATCTGCAGGTGGTGTAATCACAGGCGCTGCAAAATCTTTAACTGTAATCGATGCTGAGTTCAATGGATTATGCCCAACATTGCCATATGCATCCGTTGCATAAAAATCAATGAACACTTGTGTGCCAACAGGGAATGTTGCAGGTGCATCATTGCTCACGCTTAATGCGCCAGGATCCCAGTTATCAAATGCCGTCACTAAACCAATATGTTGCTGAACATATGGGTCAGTGATTGGCACAGGATTGGCACTTGTCGCTGCTATCTCATAATGCGCTGGTGTAGGCAGTACAATGGTTGGGGCTTGTGCATCCCAAACAGTAACATTGGCTGTTGCAGTGCCCGTATTCGCAGGCATACCTGAATCTGTAGCCGAAAAAGTTACTGGCGTTGTACCAATCGGGAACAGCGCAGGCGCATTATTGGTAATGTTGATAGGATTAATCACACCATCCACATTATCTGTGGCTGTCGCACCTGCTAAAAAGGTGGATGCCGTAGCATTGGATTGCGGCACGCCCAGCACCCCTGAAACAGAAGGCACGGTAATATCCGCAGGTGGCGTTACCACTGGAGCTTGCATATCTTGCAGCGTAATATTTCTAAGCAACGGGCTTGCAATAGCATTGCCTGCCTTATCGGAGACAGTAAATGAAACAGGTGTTACAGTATTGGGTGCAAATGTTGCTGGCGCATTATTTTGAATATCCAAAATCGTAATATCCCGATTATCTTTGGCATAAAATTGCTGCAACCATGCTTGAATCCGGGGATCCAAAAGGGGTATGGGTGTAGGGGTTGTTGCTTCTAGCGTTAAATCCGCAGGCGCAACAATTTGTGATGGAGGCGTGGTATCATTCAATTTAGAAATAATGACCGATGTTTTGCCCACTGCAATCGCTCCACCAATATTGGTTGGTACCACACCATACAATGCGGGTGTAGATGGCAAAGGAACCTGTTGCCATCCTGTGGTTATACTGCCGCCACTATTTTCAAGAATCATACCTGCATATGAAAACTGATTGGATGTGTGCCCAACAATAAAAATTTCAGACGTTACCCCTGTAGCTGTACCATTAATTGATAAAAAATGATTGTTTTGCCGTATAGCTAGAGGTAGTAAATTACTTCCATTCGTCCAAGTTGTGCCATTATATGAACGAATAACCACACCTTCCACAGCCCCTGATACCAATATTTTGGTGCCAACAGCAAGAAATACACCTGGACTCCCAAGAAATGTATCTTTATTCGTCCAAAACACATCATTAAACTGCAAGGATTCCCCAGCTGCTAGGGTGATTGGTGAGGTTCTGGCTATCCACGTCACACCCGAATTTGTACTGCTATAAATGCCATTGTTGGCACCCACAGCAACAAAGGTATAAGGCGAGACAGGGCTTGCTGCTACCCCGTTCACTGTAGAGCCAAATGCAGCGGCGTGCTTTGTCCATGTGCTGCCATTGGTACTGGTATATGCCGATGTGCCACCCACGGCCACTAACTTCGCTTGCCCTGCAACGGGGTTATTATAGGCCAAATCAGAAACTGTACCTGATGGTGGTGTAGCCGCATTGCTCCAGAATCTTCCAGCACTGCTTGATTTTGCCACATTAAACCCTACAGCCACAAACTTTCCAGTGCCCCCCCCCCAATATTGTGGACGTACTCAACAGCTTTAAACGTTTCTGTCGCCACAGGAGTGGAAGGGCTTTTCACCCAAGTGGCGCCGCTATCCAAACTATAATCAAGCCGACCTCTACTACCTGCAGCTACCACCGTATATAAATCGTTCACCGCAACGTCAGAATATGTGGGCGGATGTACCTCAACATAATCCCACTCAAACCATAAAAAGCCATCATAGCTGGCTCGAATATCACCCTCTCTTCCCACAGCAAGCATCAAGCTACCATTCCATGCAATATCGTATAAGCCTGACCCGGTGTTCAGGCCATAATTCCAAGTCACACCTGCATCTGTACTATACACTGCCCTAGATGTTCCCCCAAAATCAGTTCCGACACCAACCAGCAATCCATTGTTCTCAGCAATACCGTTGATATCTAATGTAGCACCAGCAATGCTTCTGTCCGTCCAAGTTATACCATCAGGACTTGTGATGATGGTTCCGCTCCTTCCTGTAGCAACAAATTGGCTGTTGGTTGCATCCCATGCCACCGCATATAAGGTTTGCGTGGTGGGTGTTGCTTTAAATGCCCATGTCGCCCCACCATCCGTACTCGTGTAAATGTTGCTCAGCACATTAGCGTACGCGTCCACAAATTCACCCGCCACAACTATTGTTGATCCATTGGAGTTCGCAGCTACTCCTAAGTAAAAATCCGGAGTACCCGCGGATATATCCTTATATGCCCATGTCTGCATATCAGCGCTTGTTGCCACAAAAGGTTGCTGAGTATATAGGTCAAGTCCTGCGGCAACATAAAGTCCGTTCGTTTTAATCATGTTAGCAGGCACAACAATATTATTTGCTCGGACAAGCTTACTGCCCGTATCTGTCCAGCGATAGCCATTTGTACTTTTTAAAATACGTGCGTATGGGTCGTTAGTGGTGCCAATTTGAAAAGCTAGAAAAGCATTCGTATCACGCATCACACGATATAAAATGGCATCACTATAGGGGTCACCAGCAATCATGCTAGCATTCCCCCGAATATTAACGCTTGCGCCACTCGCGCCAACCGCAACACACTCATCCGTAGAACAAGCGACATCATAGAGGCGAGATGCCTGCGGCAAGGGCTGGATATTATACCAAAGCGGAGCAGCTAATGCTGCATGCTGAGATGACAACAAAAGTAGAAAAATCAAAAAGGTGAAATGCTTAAACATATAAATCTATATCATCCTAAGGTCTAATGTTTTGGCGTACTTTAGGCGGCTTCATTTTTGGAGCTTTTATTGTTGGCGTAGCTCTTGGTGCCCTGACCGTTGGCGCATTCATTTTTGGCACTCGCGCTGGTTTACTTATTTGCGGTGAGCGAATAACTGGCGCAGAAGTCTTGGGCTTACTAACCTGTGGAGCACGAGATACAGCCATCGCGGTAGGTCCTTTAGGCTTTGTTATGTTCGGCGCACTCATTTGAGGTGCGCGGGCTGGCTTTGGGCTACGCGCAACCGACATACTCGGGCTTTTGGGCTTACTTATTTGCGGCGCACGACTAACTGGCATGCTTGCACCCTTGGGTTTGCTGATGCTTGGGCTACTCACACTCGGTTTACTAATGCCTCTAGGTTTACTAATTGTTGGAGCTCGACTTGAAGGTATGCTTGCACCCTTGGGTTTGCTCACTTGTGGCGTACGACTAGCCGGCATGGTTACACCTTTGGGCTTACTCACCTGAGGTGTGCGACCAACCGACATGCCTGAACCTTTGGGCTTACTGATAGTTGGTGTTCGGCCTGCTGGCACACTTACACCCTTGGGTTTGCTGATGCTTGGGCTGCTCACACTCGGTTTACTAATTGTTGGCGCTCGGCTTGAAGGTATGCTTGCACCCTTGGGTTTGCTTACCTGTGGCGTACGACTATCTGGCATGGTTACACCTTTGGGTTTACTCATCTGTGGTGTGCGTCCAACCGACATACTTGAACCTTTGGGCTTACTGATAGTTGGTGTTCGGCCTGCTGGCACACTTACACCCTTGGGTTTACTGATGCTTGGGCTGCTTACTGATGGTGTCCTCGCTGGTGTAACATTCACACCTTTAGGTTTACTCACCTGTGGTGTGTGTCCAACCGACATACTTGGGCTTTTTGGCTTACTTATTTGAGGTGTGCGGCTGGCTGGCATGGTTACACCTTTGGGTTTGCTCACCTGAGGTGTGCGTCCAACCGACATACTTGGGCTTTTTGGCTTACTTATTTGAGGTGTGCGACTAGCTGGCATGGTTACACCTTTGGGTTTGCTGATGCTTGGGCTGCCTACTGATGGTGTCCTCGCTGGCGAAGCGCCCATGCTCGGCTTGCTAATACCTTTCGGTTTACGCACAGATGGCGTGCGGGTTGGAGCAACACTTAGACCTTTACCTTTGCCTAAGTCAGGCATACGACTTGATGACATACTTGCACCTTTGGGTTTGCTTATACCTTTAGGTTTACTCACTGGAGGTGTGCGGCTGGCAGGTGCGCTTGTGCCTTTCGGTTTGCTCACTTGAGGCGCATGACTGGAAGGTACACTTAGACCTTTGCCTTTGCCTACATCAGGCATACGACTAGCTGGCATACTTGCACCTTTGGTTTTTTTCACATCAAGCGTACGACTAACTGACATGCTTGAACCTTTAGGTTTACCCACCTGAGGTGTGCTTCGTTCTGGCAAGCTTGCAGACTGTAATTTCCGTGCTTTAGGCGTCACCGATGCTGGTGCGTTTGAGCCCCCAGGTGCAACAACTTTTGTGCCTGCCAAAACCTTCGTTTTCGCTGCTTTAGGCTGTCGGGCGGAGCTTTCTCCTCCCTCGGCACCACCTTTCACGTTTTGTGGCGCAAGCCTAGAGCTTTGACCCGATTGGCCTGCTTTTAAAGGTACTGCAATATTCGGCGCTTGAGAATGTTCACCAACGCTTGGTCTAACCAAATGTTGAATCCCCAACCTCTTCACATCTTTAGGGCTGATTTTCCGTGTTAAAATTTTACCGCTAGGCATAAAGTTCGCCAAAATACTGGGTTTGATTAACTTTTGCCCACCTCGTGTATTTTTACCCAGTACCGAACCTTCAAACAACATCATAGTCAGGGGTTTTTTCGGTAATATTAGCGATGGTTTCAGTTGCAAAGCTTTGGCTTGTGTCAAATTGGTAGGCCGCGGCACCTCAACTGAGAACTCTGTACCCCTCACACCAATCACCGCAGTTTTGGTAGAT